>JAICHZ010000387.1 GCA_025924655.1 Pseudonocardiaceae bacterium
GTTTGACGGGCGGGAGCTGGAAACGAGAAAACACCGGCCATGGCCACCGTAGTGGGGCAGCCTCGCGGGAAACCGCAGGAACACAAGGCTGCGGGACCTTCCGTCAGTGGTAGTCATCGCGCCAGCTCCCGACCCTCCTGGTGTGGTGCGGCCACGGTGGCCGCATCTGGCCCTGGGACGGAGCCGCCGGGCCGGTCTCGACATCCTCGGCCACATCTTCTTCGAAAACCTCCTGACGCAGCACGGTCCGAGCCACACATCGATCGAGCTTGCGGGACTGTCGCGATCATGAACTCGTGAGACCACGCCAGATAATGCTGGAAAAGCGGAGTCACTGACCACTGGAGGTCCTGCCCGATGCAGAGGCAGACCGACGGTGAAGGCGCGGTAGCTACCGCGATGACTAGCGTGCGTCGCCGGAGTCATCTTCAACAGCGGCGGCGGCACCTCGGCGTCGTCGTGCACTGTCGATGATCGAGGAAAGGACTTCATCGCCATGACGACCACAGGCACACCTGACGTCGGCATCCGCACCACGGCCGGCTCCGTCGCCCGTGACCTCGTGCTGCTCCTGGCGCGACTCGGGCTCGGCGTGCTGATGGTGGCGCACGCCAAACTGGAATACGACTTCGCAGGCGGCAGCGTCGCGGGGGTCGGGGCGCTGTTCGAGAAGTCCGGCATCCCGTTGGCGGCGATCGCTGGGCCGGCGAACTTGTTGTTCGAGTTCGTCGGCGGTGCCGCGATGATCCTCGGTCTGGCGGTGCCTCCAGTTGGCGTCCTGATGGCGCTGAATATGGCGGGCGCCTGGATCCTTGTGCACCACGGTGGCCTCTACGCGCTCGACTACACCGGCCCCGAGCTGGTCATCGCAATCGGATTGCTGAGCCTGGTGCTCGCCGTGTCGGGCGCTGGCCGGCTGGGGCTCGATCACCTCATCGTCCGACGCGCCGGGCGTCGGGTCAGCACTGCATGAGCCAGACGGTGATGTCCGACGAGTGGGATGAGTGAACTGCGCGGCTCACCACGCCTGACGGCGCTTGCCCGGTGGCTCGACGCGATGCTCATGCCGCCAGCGGCACCGTAGCCAGGTCCAGTAAGCCGATGGTTCTCATCCTGCGGCTAACGGTGTGCCATCCGCGAGCGACAGGTAGACAGGAAGATCAGTGAGGGATGCCGTGCTGCCGTCCTTGATCGGCGGTACGGAAAACCGGGGGAGAAACGATCATGGTGCGTTGGGCGGTGGCGTTCGCGTTGCTGATGGCGGCGGTATTCGCGCTCAGCTTGGGGTATCACCTCGGCGCGGAATATATGGACCGCGTGCTTGCACGGTGAGCCGCCTAACGACAATGGCCTGCCCCGTGTCCCAAGCCTGCTAGAGGGTGCTCTGGGTGCAGCCTGAGCTCTGGGTCAGCCTGGCCGACAGCTGTGCCCGCGACTCCCCTTGCGGAGAACACTCATAAGGTGTCTCGCCGTCACGCAACGCGTCAGCTAACTCTCTGAGTTGTCGCGGGTGCGCCCGAACAGCCGATGCCGCCATTCGAGGTGATTAAGTACCGTTAGTTCTTAACTAACTGCTATCGTGCTCCTCAAAGCCACCTGATCAGGTGTCCGCGATCAGGTAGTCGTATCAGCCGGCCAGGCTACCTAGCCCGTGGGGGATGTCTGATGACCGTGACCGTTGTTAAGCGTGACGGCTCGCAGGACCACCTCTCCGATGATGCGGTGAACGAGCTGCGGACCAAGCTGAGAGGCGGTCCGCTGCGCCGGAACGGCCGATGTGGTCGATGCAGTGAATTTCCCCCCCTCAAGCGCGGGCTGCTGGTGGCGGTGCCCCCGTTGGGTCGGCCTGGTTGCGCACTCACGGCAGCCCTCCCGCTCCCGAACTCCACAGCAGCGCTGCTTAAGGGCTACCGAACAACTCTGCTGTGGAGTTCGGGAACTCGAGGGCACTGACTGCCGCATCTGGAGAACCAGCGGACACGCAATAGATGTGATGAGAATCGGTACACTCGACAATTTTGATCGGAGGACACGATGCACGCAGTATTCGTCGAGGTCGACATTCAGGGCGACGTCTCGGTGGAAGAAGCGCGAAAGCGTTTGCAAGAAGACGCAGTGCCGATGGTACGGGAGGCCGGTGCCCGCGCCGGATACTGGCTCGCCCCGCAGGGCGGCCGCGGCATCTCGGTAACCGTCTTCGACTCTCAAGACGAGGCGGAAAAGATGGCCGACCAGATGCACGTGGGGCACGCCCCGCGCAACGCACCGCCGGGTGTCACCTTCCGTACCGTTGAGGTTCGGGAGATCCTCGCCAGCCTGTAACAGCACCGCTCCGTCGGGCTGTCCCTGCTGGGGTGGCCCGGCACCAAGTGCGGACGGCTGAGCGTCAGCCGCGCCCTCGATCGATCAGCCGGGACAGCACGATGACGCTCTCGGTGTGGTCGACGTTCGGCTCATGGCGAACCCGCTCCATGGCCTGCTCCAGGTGCCTGATGTCGGCAGCCAGCATGTGCAGCAAGGCGTCGGCCGCTCCTGAGACGGTGCAGGCACCGACCACCTCCGGTACCCGCTCCAGGCTGCGCCGCAGGTCCTGCGGGGAGACTGTGCCCTGGCAGTAGACCTCCACGTAGGCCTCGGTCGTCCAGCCCAGCGCCGACGGATCGACCACGACGGTGAAACCCCGGATCGCGCCGCTGGCCCGCAGCCGGTCCACCCGGCGCTTCGCCGCCGGCGCGGACAGGCCCACCTCGGCGCCGATCTCGGCGTAGGTGGCGCGGCCGTCCCGGAGCAGGCAGCCGATCACCCGGTGGTCGATGGCGTCCACGGGCACTCACTCCTCGCCAAGTCGGCATCCGCAAGAAAACACCATAA
>JAICHZ010000388.1 GCA_025924655.1 Pseudonocardiaceae bacterium
ACCCGCAGCGCTATCCCGTCTGCCCGACCTGCAAGGAAATCTGGGAGTCGCTCAAGCCCGGTGACGAGCCGCAGAGCTGACCCACAGGTCAGGCCAGCGCCGGCGGCGCGACCTCCTCGTCGTCACGATGAGTCAAGATCTGCTCGACCCGGGGGCTCGGTAGTTGGCTCACATAGGCGAGGGCCAGGATGACGATGGTGAGGATCGCGTTGGCGATCAACCCGCCGTCAAAGCCGTACCAGTTGTACTGTCCGGCATCGGTGCTGCTGGTGCCAGAGTAGGAACCGAGCCAGCTGACCAGTGTGATGCCGCCGAACCACAGCAGCACCCACCAGCCGTGTCGGAAGTCCCAGTTCCGGATCCGGGCGAGGCCGGTGATCTGGAAGAACACCAAAAAGACGTAGCCGATGCCGATGGCGGCCATCATCTTCCAGACCTGGTCCCATCCTGCCCAGTACATGATCAAGTTGGTCGAGTACAAGGCCAGGGGCGCAATGATCCACACCGCCGACTGCCGGTACGGACGTTCCTGGTTCGGCAGTTGTCGCCGCATGCACAGCAGCACGATCGGCCCGCTGCCGAAGGACAAGACGGTCATCGACGTGACGATGCTTACAAGCGCTGTCCAACTCGGGAACGGCAGGAAGAAGATCACCCCGACGATGAACGACACGATCAGGCTGACCCACGGCACGCCGTGGCGGTTGATCGACGAAAGCTCCTTCGGGGCGTTGCGGTTGCGACCCATGGCGTAGGACATTCGCGCCGTCACGCCGGTGTAGATCAGCCCGGTGTCGCTCGGCGAGATGATCGCGTCGGCGTACAGCAGGTAGGCCAGCCATGACAGCCCGAGGAAGGTGGCGACGGTTGCGAGCGGAGCGAAGGTGCCGGCGACATTCCCGAGGTTGAAGACGTTCGGGTTCGCCAGCCCCTTCCAGCCCTGCTTGGCCACGTCATGTCCGTCGACCGCACCGATGAACGCAAGTTGCAGCAGGAAGTAAAGGATCCCGCAGATCACCACCGACCCGACCACCGTCAAAGGCACGTTACGGCGCGGGTTGTTTGTCTCGCCGGCCATCTCGATGCCCTGACGGAAGCCGAGGAAGGAGAAGGCTATCCCGGCGCCCGGTATCGCCTCGAACGCGCTCTTCAGCCCGTACGGCGCGAAGCCGCCGTAAGCGCTGAAGTGGCTGCCGTGGAAGCCGAGAATGAGGAACGCCGCGATGACCACGCAGATCATGGCGAGCTTCCACCAGACCAGCACGTTGTTGATCCTGGCGAACCAGCGAACGCCGAAGAAGTTGATGCAGACGAAGACGGCCATCAACCCGACGGACACCAAGAAGCCCCACCAGGTGATGGCGCCGCTGCTCTTGAGCAACCACGGCAGGTAGCTGTTCGCATAGGTCATGACGGCGATCACCTCGACGGAGGCGACGGCCGCCGCGGCCAGCCAGGTCACCCAGCCGAAGGAGTAACTGGCGAACGAGCCGAAGGAGTAGTGCGGGTAGCGCGCGACGCCACCGCTGTGCGGGAACATCACGCCGAGCTCGGCATAGCTGAGGCCGATCAGCCCGAACATCACGGTCCCTACGATCCATGAGATCAGCGCTGCCGGCCCAGCCTGCGACGACGCATGAAGAGAACTGAACAGCCACCCGGACCCGATGATCGAGCCGATCGCGGCGAACAGCAGACCGATGAGCCCGAAGTCTTTCCGCATGCGCGGGTCGTCACCGGCCACACCGGTGCCGGAACCGGAATGCGGATGCTCAAGCAGTTCGGTGGCCATCTGGGATTCCTCTCCCTCGTGCGGCAGTCGGAGGAACCGGCTGCCATTGCCCTGCAACCGTTGTGCGTGCTTTCAGCTTTTTCACGCTAGACCTACCACGCCTCGGCGCGTCAAGCATCTCGAGCCGAGTCAGCGGTCGTGTCGCGCTGCGCTGCCTGGCCGCCGGTGACCGCCGCGTGCGCGCTGAATCAGCCGGGGCCGCCGCCGTCGTTGGCGCAGCGGAAACCGAGGTTGGCGGAGAAGGAGTCCGGCGCGTTGGAGGACCGCGCGGCGACCCGGTAGCGATGGCAGTAGGAGTCGTGGCACAGGTAGGAGCCGCCACGCATGACTCGCTGGTCGCCGGTCGTGGGACCGGCGGGGTCGGCGTCCGGCGACTCGTCGTAGTAGTGCGGGGAGAACCAGTCGGCGCACCACTCCCAGACGTTGCCGGCCGTGTTCCAGAGCCCGTATCCGTTCGGTCGGTAGGTCTTGACCGGTGCCGTCGTCAGGTAGCCGTCGTCCATCGTGTTGACGTCAGGGAACCGGCCCTGCCAGATGTTGCAATTCCAACGGCCGCCCGGCGTCAGCTCGTCACCCCACGCGAACCGGCTGCTCTCCAGGCCCCCGCGCGCGGCGGCCTCCCACTCCGCCTCGGTGGGCAGCCGCTTGCCGACCCATTGGCAGTACGCCGACGCGTCGTGCCAGGAGACGTGCACCACTGGATGATTCTGCCGACGCTGGATCGACGAGCCAGCACCCTCGGGATGCCGCCAGTCGGCGCCGCGCACGGTGAGCCACCACGGGGTACCGGCTGCGACACCCAGCACGTCGGCGCCCTCAGCGACAGCAAGATGGAAGACCGCCGAGGCGCCGAAATGCTCGGCGTCGGTCACATGACCGGTTGCCTTGACGAAGGTGGCGAACGCGGCATTGGTCACCGCTGTCGCGTCGATCAGGTACGGCGACAGGCTGACCTCGTGCACCGGTGTCTCGCCGTCGGCCGGGTAGCCCTCGTCGAAGGCGTCACCCAGCAGGAACCGGCCGCCCGGGATGGCCACCTGCCCGCGTGTCGAGCGCGGGCCGACAGGGACAGCGAGC
>JAICHZ010000389.1 GCA_025924655.1 Pseudonocardiaceae bacterium
ACCGAGCGGAAGCCCTTCGCCAGGCGGATCGCGCGCCCTGCGGTGAGCAGTCCGGATCGCAGTTCGCCACACCGTAGCTGCGCGGTCGCGAGATGGGCGAAGTTGTACATCGCGCACCCGACCGCGTGGCTGGTCCCGTTCGTCGCGGTGGACAGCGCCACGGCGGCGCGATCAAAACGGCCCAGCGCAAGGTAGGTGCAACCTTCTATATGCGGCAGCGCAACCGCGAAGTGCGGCCAGGGCCGCGGCTCGTCGCTCGCAGTCTGATAGGTGTCGCGTGCCCGGCGCAGCGCAGCGAGCGCCTCCCCCACTGCACCGAGCATGCCGAGCGCCAGGGCGCAGTGGTACTCGACCAGCGCGCGAGGCAGCGGGCTCGGCGCCGTTGCCGCGCCGAGCTGGAAGATCTTGAGCGCCTCATTCGGCTCGACGTTCAGCTCCTCGCACCCCAACTTGTCCAGGCTCGCCACGGCCCGCAACGGGCTGCCCCCGGCTCCGGCGCAGTCCATGCTCCGGATGTAGTGCTGCCGGGCGCGGTCACGCAGCCCAGCGCCCGCAGCTGCGGCACCGGCCGCACTATGCGCATCGGCCAGCGCGACCAGCAAGCGCTGCGAAACCGTTTCGCGCATGGTGGCACCGAGCAGCGCCTCGCTGGCCCGAGTGTGCGCGGTGAACGCGGCGGTCATCGGGATGCCACCGAAATCACCGGTGAGCTGACCAAGCCGCTCGGTAGTGATCGTCACCTGCTCGACGTCGGCAAGGCCGATACGGCGCGGCACCGGCGTCGGGTGGTTCGTCACGCGGATCGGATCCGCACAGCCGAAAACCGGCGCGCCGTACAGGACGGTAGCCGCGTGACGGAGCAAATTCGCCTTACGCGCGTCCTCAGTCGCCGCGTCGTCCGGCGTCACCGGCTCTGACGCGAGGCTGGGCGCGTATGCGAGCCCCAGCCAGCCCCTCGGCACTCCCAGCCCGTCCGCGATCCTCTCCAACAGGGCGACCGACTGCACCTGGCGACCGGAGATAATCTCGGAGATCTCTGACTGCTGCTGCCCGGTGGCATGCGCCAACCGGATCTGGCTCACGCCAGCGTCGCGCAGAATGCGGAATACCGCTGTGATGTCGCGGTGTGCGAGCGAGTGCCTTGCGGTCGGATTGTTCAGCAGCTCGACCAGCTCAGCCATTGGCCTCCCCGAGCCTGTGATCAGCGGTTACGTTCGGTTGCCACCCGATGAGGGGGTCTCGCGAATTGTAGCCAGGCAAGTACTTTCAGGTGGTCAGGCAACGACACTGGAGGTTCTCCATGTTCGATATCACCACCGCCCAGCCGCTCGCCACGTTCTGCCCGGACAAATGCGGCTGTGGCGACCCAGCGTGTCCACAGCTGTTCGTCGATGAATCCGCGCCGCCCGAGCAGCGCATCGTCCTCACCGATGACTTCGGGTCCCACGTCCGGATGAGCGCCGGGCAGTTCGGCGACCTGCTCGCCCAAGCTAAGAACGGAGCCCTGGACACCATCATCTGATCCGCACCGCACTGACGTTCCCGAACTCCACAGCAGAGTTCTCCCGCTCCCCACGAACAGCTCTGCTGTGGAGTTCGGGACGTCTGGCGTCGTCAGACCAGCTGGTGGTCGTTGTAGCACCAGCGCCAGGCCTCGCCGGGCTCGGCGGAGCGCATCACCGGGTGGTCAGTTCGGTAGTAATGTATTGTCGCGTGCCGGTGCGGGCTGGAATCACAGCACGCGACATGCCCGCAGCTTAAACACATCCGCAGATGGGCCCACACCGTAAACCCCATCTCGACGCAGTCGGCGCAGGCCGCCGGCGCTGGCGGCTCGGGCATCGGGTCAGGTATCTGCGCCACGTGCTCGCAGGTCATCTAATTGGCCCCTCACGTGTATCCGCCAAGGCATCCTGGCGTGATGGACGGTATGCCGCTGATCCTGCTCGTGCTCAGCGCGCTCGCGGTGACCGCGGTGAGTCGCCGGTTGCGCCTACCCGCGCCGCTTACGCTAGTCGTCGCAGGATTGGCCATCTCCGCGATCCCCGGAGTCCCGAACTACCAGCTCGATCCGAACCTGATCCTCTACGGGATTCTGCCTCCGCTGCTGTACTCCGCTGCTCTGGACAGCTCGGCTATCCAGATCAGGGCGAACATCCGGCCGATCGCGCTGCTCGCCGTCGGGTTGGTGCTATTCAGTACCGGGTGCGTCGGGCTGGTCGCCTGGTGGCTGGTGCCCGGGTTACCGCTGGGCGCGGCGCTGGCGCTGGCGGCCGTGGTGGCCCCGCCGGATGCGGTGGCCGCAGTGTCGATCGGGCGCCGGCTGGGATTGCCTCGCCGGATGATGACGTTGCTGACCGGGGAGAGCCTGTTCAACGACGCGACCGCACTGACCGCGTTGCGAGTCGCGGTGGCCGCCACCGTCGGAACCGGCTTCTCGGTGTGGTCCGGGTTGGGGGCGTTCGTGCTCATCGCGGCCGGCGGCGTGGTGCTGGGTGCGGTGCTCGGCCGGGTGGTGCATCAGGTCCGGCTGCGGCTGCGGGACCCCAGACTGGAAAGTGCGCTGGGCCTGGTGATTCCGTTCGCGGCGTACGCGCTGGCCGAGGAGTTGCGCGTCTCCGGGGTGCTCGCGGTGGTGGTGGCCGCGCTGTACCTGGGCCACCACGCTCCCCAAGCCGGTTACGCCACCCGGCTGCAGGACCAGGCGGTGTGGCAAGCCGCGGACACCGTGCTGGAGGCGTTCGTCTTCGCGCTGATCGGGCTGCAACTGCCGGCCGTGGTGCGCGGAGTATCAGGTGACATCCGTCCGCTGCTGATCGCCGCCGCTGCGGTGATTGGGACGGCGGTGCTGGCCAGAGTGGTGTG
>JAICHZ010000390.1 GCA_025924655.1 Pseudonocardiaceae bacterium
CCCTCGTCGACACCCAGCTTGGCCCCCTCGAGGTGGTCCCGTAGCGGAGTGGCCGAAGCCGGCCGACGGGCTGGCCGCGGGATCGGTTCTGACGCGTACACCTACACCTCCGGATCTCAGGCCTTCGCGACCGGCACCCCTGGCCGGACCGCGAGCGGCATCAGTTCGTGCTCATCGAAGTTCACCGCTCGCTGTCGCAGCGGCACCGTTTGATTAGCCGCCTCGACCATGCGGCCGTTACCGAGGTACATCGCAACGTGGTGGATGGTATCCGGGTTCGACGTGTCATAACCCCAGAACAGCAGGTCTCCGGGCTGTGCCTGGCGCACCGGCAGCTGGGTACCGGCCCAGTACTGCTGTGCCGCCACCCGCGGCAGCGTGACCCCGGCCGACTGGTAGGCCCGCAGCATCAGCCCCGAGCAGTCGTAGGAATTAGGGCCGGTGGCGCCCCAGACGTAGGGCTTGCCGACTTCGCCCAGCGCGTACTGAATTGCCCGTCCGGCGATCTCGGATGGCGCCGGCAACGGTGTGGCGCAGGAGGCTTTGACGAATTCCGCGACGTCCCCGCCCACGGTGCCGATCACGTTGACGGCCAACGGTTCCCATTGGTGGTAGCGCGCCGGAAAGGCTGACCTCTCGATGTCCTGCGCTGAATCCCCGGGACGCTGGGTTTCCCAGCCAGGCACCATCAGCAACTTGTCGTAGAACTTGTTGATCTCGTAGACCGGATCGGTGACCTGGGCGACGCTGCCCCAGCCTTGGGACGGACGCATCTGGAAGATGCCCAGCGAATCCCGGTCGCCGTAGTGCAGGTTATGCAGCCGGGACTCGGTCATCCCCGCTTGGATGGCGATCTGCCAGGCCCGGGGCGGCAGCCGGCGCTGCTTTCCGATCGCGATGATCTGCTCGACGATGGCGCGCTGCTCGGTATCGAGATCGCTGACCCGGACAGCCACTCGCGGCGCTTCCCGCGGGTCGGTTGTCGCGAGAACCGACCCGCACGGCGCGCCGAAGATGAAATCGCCGGAGCCGACACCGCCGAGCAGGGTGGAGATCGCGGCCAGCGCGATGAGACCGCCGAGCACGCCGATCACCACGAGCCCGACCAGCCACCGGCGCATGGCTCAACCCGCCCGCTCGTAACTGGCAACCCGCCAGCCAGCGGGTGTGGACACCAGCAGCAGGCGCACCACTACCGCGGTGGTGGGCACGTCGACCTCAGCCGAGCTAGGCCCCGCGCTGACTGTCCGCGGCGCGTCGATGATCTGCGCCGCGGGGACGTTCGCCGGGTCGATCGACTGAAGTTGGGGAAACAGGTCGTCAGTGGTGTAAGGCCGCAGCTGTTCAACCCAACGCGCAGCGGTAATGCCCTTTGGGACGGTGAGGAATCCAGTGACCCAGGAGCGCGCGACGGTGAGTGCGGCGGTCGGCGCCGGAGCGCTCGGGGCCGGCATGGGAGCCTGCCGTGCAATGCCGGCGTTGGCCGGCGCCGAGCTTGGCCCCGTGCCGAACGGCTTCGTTGCCGCTTTACGGTCAGCGCTGATCGACGGCGCTGTGGAAGTCGCGCCATTGCGGTTGTCGGGCAACACCCGCCCGAGCCCGAGACCAATCGCGACCAGCGCCAATACGGTGCCGGCGAGGTGCCTGGGAGAACGCACCGGCCAGCCCCAGAACCTGCGGTAGACGGCTGTGCGGCCGCGGTGGGTCCGGATCGGCACGGCGCGCGTCCCCCGGTCAGTCCACGGTCCGGGCGCGGGCGCCGTCAGTGTTGTTCAACCGGGCTTCCGACCCAGCTTCCGAGCCGACTTCCAGGCCGGCTGACGGCCGGTACACCACCCACACCGGGCGCCCGGCCACCTCGTCCAGCCCGGCCTCTTGCGGTGCGCCCCGTGTGTTGCTGACCGCCGAGGGCACATACACCGGATCGTCACTGACGCGGGTGCGGCCGCGTGCCGGCACGCTGAATCCGGTCGGCACCGCAGCCAACCCATCGGGCCGTAACACGCTGCCGCTCGCCTCGGTCAACGCCGCCTCGTCGTACCCCAGACCAGGGCCGCCAAGGGCGGTAGAACGGCCCGCGCCGAGCGCCGGCGTGGCCGCGGAGCCACCAACTCTGCGGTCCATTCGCGTGGCCGTGACAGTCACCGGTGCGTCAGCCTCAGGACGCACCCGGCCGCCAGCTACCGAGCCCGCCGCAGGTGCCCCCGGATCACTCTCAGCGCCGCGGGCCTCCTCCCAGAACCGCTCCGAGGGACTGGCCTCGACATCTGCCCTGCGCCGCCGCAGCCGGGCCAGCACTCCCGGGGGCGCTGCGGGTAGCGCACCGCCAACCGCACCGACCGCAAGCTCGGTCATCTGCCACATCCGCCGGACCGGCCGCGCCACCAGCAACAACACCACGGTGATCATCCCGGCTAGCAGCATCTGCGCGAGCACCGACATGTTGCGGGTGGGGTCGAAAACCCACACCATCACCAACGTGTGCAGTGCGGCCAGCGCTGAGAGCACCACGATGTTGAGCAGCGCGGCACCGACCGCGCGGCCGACGCCGCGCAGCAGGTCGTGGTACAGGATTGCGATCAAACCGATGATCGGGCCGAGCAGGATCACCACCCGCAACAGCACCTGAGCCAGCAGCAACGCCGCCTGCGCGAGCAGTTGGAACAGCCCGAACATCACCGCCTGCAGGGCAGCCAGGAACCCGACGCCGATCCGGTTGCCGTCCAGGCCCTGGAAGTAGCCGTAGGCGCTGCCGGTCCGGTCGGCGATCGCCTTGTACTCCTGCTTCTTGCGATCCGCGACACCGGATTTCGGATCGTCCGCGCCGTCGGCGATCTCTTGCTTGGTGTAGGCCTGCGCCCGAAG
>JAICHZ010000391.1 GCA_025924655.1 Pseudonocardiaceae bacterium
CGCCAGGCGACCGGTTGGTCTGCCTCTACCGGAACGCCTGCCAGGCCAGCCACCGGTTGACCGCCACGCAGCGCAATGGTGTAACTCCCGCTGCCTGGGTCTGGGTCGATGTCATAGGTCCAGCCGAACAACCCAGCGTAGAAGTCGCGACTGCGGGCGGGATCGATGCTTGATACGTCGATCCAGCAGACGAGTCCCGGAAAAAATGGTGTGTCCTCGGTCACGGCGCGACAGTACAAGGTCCTGGCTAGTGCTTGGCGCGCAGGCACAATAGACCGGTGACCGATCCCGGTGTGCTGGTCAGCCCCAACATCTGGAACTGGCCTGAGGTCTACGAACGGGAGAACCAGGCGGTCGACGCAGATGGGACGCTGTGGGCAGCGTTGGCGGATCGGATCGACTGGGCCGGTGCCGACGTCGTCGATGTCGGCTGCGGGGACGGCTTCCATCTGCCCCAGTTCGCGCAGCGGGCGCGCACCGTCGTCGGCGTGGAGCCGCACCCTCCGCTGGTGTTTCGAGCCCGCCGACGGGTTGCTGACCTAGCTCACGTCCGGGTGCTCGCCGGCTGCGCTCAACGGCTGCCGTTGCCCGACTCCAGCGTCGATCTGGTGCACGCGCGCGTCGCGTACTTCTTCGGCCCAGGTTGCGAACGCGGGCTGGTCGAGGCGCGCCGGGTGCTGCGCCCGGGCGGTACCACCGTCGTGATCGACCTGGATGGCACCCACGGCCCTTATGGCGAGTGGTTGTGCGCGGCGGCGCCGCGTTACCGGCCGGCTGCCGTCGAGGCGTTCTTCGCTGCGCAGGGTTTCGACTGCCGCCGGGTGGACACCATCTGGCGGTTTCGCACTCGTGGTGATCTCGAGGACGCCCTGCGCATCGAGTTCACTCCGAAGGTGGCGGCGCGGGCGGTCGCCCAGACGCCGGGATTGACCGTGCCCGTCCGCTACCGGCTGCACCTGCGCCGCGAGTCCGCCGTTGTGACCGTGGGACACTGGACGGCGCGATGACTGCGCTGTCCCTGGTATTCGAGGCTCCGCGCCGCGGAATGCCGCCGCGGCACCTTGCCGACCTTGACCGCGAGGAGCGTCGCGCTGTCGTGACTGAGTTGGGCGAGCCGGCATTTCGCGCCGACCAACTGGCCCGACACTATTTCACGCGGCTGAGCACCGACCCGGCTGCCATGACCGACCTGCCCGCGGCACGACGGGACCGGCTTGTCGCGGCGTTGCTTCCCGAACTGGCCACCCCGGTGCGGCACATCTGCTGTGACAGCGGCACAACCCGCAAGACGCTGTGGCGGGCGGTAGACGGGACGCTGACCGAAAGCGTGCTGATGCGCTACCCGGACCGGGCCACGGTGTGTGTCTCCAGCCAGGCCGGCTGTGGGATGGCGTGCCCGTTCTGTGCTACCGGGCAGGCCGGGCTGACCCGAAACCTGTCCACCTCCGAGATCGTCGACCAGGTGCGCGCCGCCGCGGCCGCGATGCGCGACGGTGAGCTGACCGGCGGGCCCGGCCGGTTGTCCAACGTGGTGTTCATGGGCATGGGCGAGCCGCTGGCCAACTACCAGCGGGTGGTCACCGCCGTCCGCCGGATCACCGACCCTGCCCCGGACGGACTAGGGCTGTCTCAACGGTCAGTGACGGTGTCGACAGTGGGGCTGGTGCCGGCGATCCGGCGGCTGGCCGGCGAAGGACTGCAGGTGACGCTCGCGGTGTCGCTGCACACCCCGGACGACGATCTGCGGGACACGTTGGTCCCGGTGAACAGCCGGTGGAAGGTCGCCGAAGTGCTCGATGCCGCGCGGCAGTATGCCGACACCACGGGACGCCGGGTGTCCATCGAGTACGCGCTGATCCGCGACGTCAACGACCAGCCCTGGCGGGCCGATCTGCTCGGCCGGCTACTGCGCGAACGCCTCGGCGCGCTGGTACACGTCAACTTGATCCCGCTCAATCCCACCCCGGGCAGCGAATGGGATGCCAGCCCGCGGCCCGCGCAGGAGGAGTTCGTGGCTCGGGTGCGCGCATCCGGGGTGGCCTGCACCGTCCGGGACACCCGTGGCCGGGAGATCGCCGCCGCCTGCGGCCAGCTCGCGGCATCGAACCCTTGAACCCGGCGCCTGTCCCGCGCGTTGATTGACCCCGAGGACACTCAAGCTCGTGCACCTTCCCGTCATGCCGCCTGTCGCGCCGATGCTGGCCAAGCCTGCGACCACGATCCCCGCCGGTCAGCACTATGAACCGAAATGGGACGGTTTCAGGTCGATCATCTTTCGCGACGGTGACGAGGTCGAGATCGGTAGCCGCAAGGAACGGCCGATGACCCGCTACTTCCCGGAGATCGTCGACGCGGTGCTGGCGAACTTCCCGCCCCGCGCGGTGATCGACGGTGAGATCGTCATCGCCGATCAGGACCGCAACACCCTGGACTTCGAGGCGTTGCAGCAGCGCATTCACCCTGCTGCCAGCCGGGTCACGCTGCTGTCCGAGCAGACCCCGGCGAGCTTCATCGCCTTCGACCTGCTCGCCCTGGGCGACAGCGACCTCACCCAAGAACCGCTCGCGTACCGTCGCGCGACCCTGGAGGAGGCGCTCGCCGGTGCCGTCGCGCCGGTGTATGTCACACCTGCTACGCAGGACTATGACGTCGCGCGCCGGTGGTTCAATCAGTTCGAAGGTGCCGGGTTGGACGGGCTGATCGCCAAGGGTCTCGACCTGCGCTACCAGCCGGACAAGCGGGTGATGACCAAGATCAAACATGAGCGCACCGCCGACTGTGTCGTCGCCGGCTACCGGCTGCACAAATCCGGCTCGGACGCCATCGGTTCGCTGCTGCTGGGCCTCTACGACGACCGGGGTGTC
>JAICHZ010000392.1 GCA_025924655.1 Pseudonocardiaceae bacterium
ACAGCCAAGGCCGGTCCTGCGACTCGACCTCGTTCACCGCTGGGTCGACCTGGGTCTGTTCCAGTTCGACGGGTGTGGTCATAGCACCAATGTTCCCACCAACGCTGGTCATAAGCTCACCAGATGTCCCGGTATACGCCGAACAGCACCGCGCTGCTCACCGACCAGTACGAGTTGACGATGCTCGCCAGTGCGCTGGCGGACGGATCAGCTTCGCGGCGCTGCACGTTCGAGGTCTTCACACGGGGGCTGCGGGGCCGCCGATACGGAATCGTCGCGGGCATCCCCCGGCTGCTCGATGCAGTGGCCCGGTTCCAGTTCGGCGACGAGCAACTGGCGTTCCTGCACCGGATGCTGGACGCCCGCACCCTGGACTGGCTGGCCGGCTACCGGTTCCGCGGTGACATCGACGGCTACCCCGAAGGCGAGCTGTACTTCCCCGGCTCCCCGGTGCTGACGGTGACCGGGAGTTTCGCCGAGGCGGTGATGCTGGAGACGCTGGTGCTCTCAGTGCTCAACCACGACAGCGCGGTTGCCTCCGCGGCGGCCCGGATGGTCAGCGCCGCCGGGCAGCGACCGTTGGTGGAGATGGGGAGCCGGCGCACCCACGAGGAGGCTGCCGTCGCCGCCGCCCGTGCGGCCTACCTGGGTGGTTTCAGTGCGACGTCCAACCTCGCCGCCGGGCAGCGCTACGGCATACCTACCACCGGCACCGCGGCGCACGCCTTCAGCATGCTGCATGACAGCGAGGCGGACGCGTTCATCGCGCAGGTGGCGGCGCTGGGCACGGACACCACCTTGCTGGTCGACACCTACGACATCACCGATGGCATCGCTACCGCGATCGACGTCGCCGGTCCGGGGCTACAAGCCATCCGGATCGATTCCGGGGATCTCGGGGAGCTGGCCCGGCAGGCTCGTGAGCAACTCGACCGGCTGGGTGCGCCGAATGTGCAGATCGTCGTCTCCGGCGATCTCGACGAGTACTCGATCGCGGCGCTGCGCGCCGAACCGGTGGACTCCTACGGGGTCGGCACGTCGGTCGTGACCGGTTCGGGCCTGCCGACCGCGGGGATGGTCTACAAGCTGGTCGAGGTGGACGGGCAGCCGGTGGCCAAGCGCAGCACAGCCAAAGTCTCCCGGGGCGGAGCCAAGAGCGCGCTGCGCCGGTACAAGCCCAGCGGTACCGCGGTCGAGGAGGTGGTGTTTTTGCAAGGAAAGCAACCAAAGCTGGAAGCACACGACCGGGTGCTGCCGGTGCCGTTGCTGCGCGAAGGGCAGCCGGTGGGCTCGCCGCCCACCATCCAGGATGGTCGTGAACGCGTCACCGCGGCCTTGACCAGTCTGCCCTGGGATGGCCTACGCCTGTCCCCCGGCGAGCCGGCCGTTCCAACCGTCTTGCTCTGAACCTGCTCAGTCGGCTGCGGTTACCCGATAGGGCTTCCCGATGATCCACCCTCCGCCCGCAGGGGCGTCAGCATCGAGGTCGACGACATCGGCTCGCTGCCCGACCCGGATCCGGCCGCCGTGGACGACCCAGCAGTTGAGGGCCATCGTTCCGCCGAACTGGCGGTGGATTCTGCGCAGGACGTCCAGGTCCTGCTCGCCGGTGTCGGGGTCGATTGTGGTCATGATGCAGCGACGGCGGACCGACTGCACGCCGATCAGCGTCTCGCCGATCCGCAGTGCCTGGCCGGCCCAGGAACGCTCGGCCAGCCCGGGCACGCCGCCCAACACGATGTTGGGCCGTAGCCGCCGACCGTCCACGCCGAGCGCCTTGATGGCACCGTCGGTGGCGACGAGCAAGGGGAGCACGTCGAACCGCTCGGGTCCGTCATAACTGGCGATCCGGGCGCCCACACCCGCCGTTTCCCGGACGGCTGCCGCGGTCGCCGGGTCGTTCCAGGGGCGACCGTTGACCAGCGGCTCACCGTCGGGGCCAAGAGACCCCGCCAGCCCGAGCAGGCGGGGTCGGGTGCGTGCGGTGAGCACGCCGCGGGGTCCGTAGACGTGCGCAAGGCGGTCGCCGGTGACACCGTCGTCGGTGAGCAGGGCGTCGTCGAGCCGCTCACCGCGCATCGATTTGACGGGGTACCGCCACAGTTCGGTGACCCGCATCCGACTCTCCGGCCCAATGGTGGGATCTAACGTTTGGATCCGCTGTCTACAGTTAGATAGTGGCACGCATCTCTGATGGTTGCAACTGTGACCTACCATAAGAAAGTGAAGGCTGATCAGACCGGCGGACAGCCGGGGGGCGGCTCGCCACTGCTCGGTGAGCCGTTGGCGATCGAGTTCGCCAACACCCATTACGCGGTGCGCGGCACGCTTCGCGAGGGCATCGGCACGCCCGCTCACCTCGCGGCCTGGTTACGCGAGCACTCCGCGGTACCCGGGTCCGGCGTGCGCGTCGGGGCGGCCGAGGTGGACACCTTCCGGGCGTTGCGGGGCGCCATCCGCGGTCTGTGCCAAGCCTGCGTGGACGCACGGCCGGGCGACGACACAGACGTCGAGGTACTCAACGCCGCCGCCGCCGCGGCTCCATGGTGGCCGCAGCTGCACCGCGCCGGTGAGGCCTACGCGGTGTCGGAGCACACCCGAGGCCAGGGCGCCGACGCTGCGCTCGCGGCGATTGCCCGCGACGCGATCGCAATTCTCGGCGGACCGTTGGGCACCCAGATCCGGTCCTGCCAGGCGCCAGGGTGCGTGCGGTTCTTCGTCAAGGACCACCCCCGGAGGCAGTGGTGCTCGGCGGGCTGCGGTAATCGGGCCCGAGCTGCGCGCCACTACCAGCGGCACCGCGCCCGGTCCCAGTAGACCGGCGGGTCCGGTCGCGGCTCGACGACGACCG
>JAICHZ010000393.1 GCA_025924655.1 Pseudonocardiaceae bacterium
TCATTGTCTTACCGCCCGAACGCCCCAGCGATGATCACGCGACGGTTGCGTAGGCTGTTGTGCGTGCGGACCCAACGGCAAGTGGTGGACTACGCCTTGCAGCGGCGTGCGCTGCTGGCGGAGGTCTACGCCGGCCGGGTCGGGCTCACTGAGGTCTGCGATGCGACTCCGTACCTTCTGCGGGCGGCGAAGTTCCACGGTGAGGCCAGCTCGGTCACCTGCCCGCTGTGCCGTAAGGAATCCCTGACGCTGGTCTCGTGGGTGTACGGTGACGGCCTCAAGCAGGCAGCCGGGTCGGCTAGGACGGCCGACGAGCTGAGCCGGATGGCGACGCTTCACGAGGAATTCAGTGTCTACGTCGTCGAGGTATGCCGGACGTGCAGCTGGAACCACCTCGTGCAGTCATACGTCCTGGGAACCAGCGGTGTGAGTAGGCGGTCCCGCCGGCGGACCGCAGCGGAGTAAGCCGTCTGGGCTGGGGTTATCCCCGCCAACGCGGTCCCTGCTCAAACCTCGGAATCCTAGTACCGGTCTGGGAGGACAAACGCGTGACCGACCAGCGAGATGACAGCGGTCGACCAATCAGGCGGACACCGCCGCTCCCCCAGGGCGAGCCGGAGCTGCTCACCCACCCAGCGGGGCCGGCTGCCCGAGGTCCGGTCGGCAGCGGTGGTGGATATGGCTCTCGGTACGACGACGGCGACCTGCCGCCGTCGAATCGCACGGGACAGCCGGCGTGGCGCACCCATTGGTTGCGGGCGCGCAAATTCGTCCTCGCGGGCGTGCTGCTGGCCATCCTGGTGCCGGTGCTGGCCTTTTTCGCCGGTTGGCTTTTTCTCGGCGTGCCGTCCCCGGCGGCGCTGGCGGCGCAGCGCAAGCAAGTCACCACGATCATGGCCAGCGACGGGACCACCGAAATCGGCCGCTATGTGCCTGATCAAGGCAATCGGATACCGGTCAGCCTCGCGCAGGTGCCGGTGCCGGTGCAGAACGCGGTTCTGGCCGCTGAGGACCGAAGCTTCCGATCCAACCCCGGATTCGACATCACCGGCATCGCCCGGGCGACGTGGAGGCAGCTCACCGGCGGCAGCGGCGGTGGGTCCACGATCACTCAGCAGTACATCAAGGTGGCCACTGGCCACGATGAGTACAGCATCTTCCGGAAATTCCGCGAGGTGATCGTCGCGGCCAAGCTGACCAAGCAGGAGTCCAAGGACCGGATCCTGGAGGACTACCTCAATACGATCTACTTCGGTCGCGGCGCCTACGGTATCCAGGCCGCCAGCCAGGCGTACTTCGGGAAAAACGTTCAGAACCTGACCATCTCCGAAGCGGCGGTGCTGGCCAGCGCGATCCGGTCCCCGTCCCGGCTGGACCCAGCCAAGAACCTGGCGCAGGCCCAAGCGCGGTGGAACTCGGTGCTCGACGGCATGGTCGCGCAGGGCTGGCTTTCCCCCACCGATCGGACCGTCGGGCTCTATCCGACGACCTTGCCGCCCAGTCAGCCCCCAGGAGTGCCGACCGACGACCGGGCACACATCGTCGACCGGGTGATGGACGAGCTGGACAAGCAGGGCATCACCCGCGACCAGCTGGCCGTCAACGGCGGTCGAATTACTACGACCATCGATTCCCGCGCCCAGCAGTTGGCCCGCGACGCCGTCGTCACCGAGCTGCGCGGGCAGCCGAACAATCTGCACTCCTCACTGGTCGCGATCGACCCGCGCAGCGGAGGGGTGATCGCTTACTACGGTGGATCGGCTGGGGACGGCTTCGACTTGGCCGGTGGCCCGGCGTGGAACCCAGGATCGGCGTTCAAACCGTTCACCATGGTGGCCGCGCTGGAGCGCGACATCGGCATGTACTCGCAGTACTCGGGTGAGTCTCCGGTCGTCATCGACGGTCTGTCCTACGCCAACTCGGAGAGCCGCAATTTCCCCCAGCTGACCTTGAAGGAGGCGATGACCCAGTCGGTCAACACCGCCTTCGTGCGGCTGGCCCAGGACGTGGGACCCACCGCAATCCGGGAGGCCGCGATCCAGGCCGGAATTCCCGCCGAGATCAACGGCAAGCCCGCCATGGCCGAGCCGGACAGCGGAGCGCCTGCGCTCGGTATCACGCTCGGCCAGTACCCGGTGCACACGATCGACATGGCTAGCGCCTATGCGACCTTCGCCGCAGACGGGATGCGGCACGAGCCCTTCTTCGTCCGCCAATACGCCAACGGCCGGGGCACCGTCCTGTACCAGCACCTCGACAAGCCACAACCCGCCTTCGACCGGGCCGATCCCGAGCGAAACACGCAGCTGGCCCGCAACGTCACCGCGACGATGACCGACGTCGCCCGCAGCTCACAGATCCCGCTGACGGGTGGCCGTCAGGTGGCCGCCAAGACCGGGACCCACCAGCTTGGCAACACCGGTCACAACTCCGCGGCCTGGACGGTCGGGTACACCCCGTCGATATCCACCGCCGTATGGGTGGGCGACCCGGCCAACACGGCGTTGAAGAATTCCACCGGTGGTGACGTCTTCGGCCGCGGCGTACCGGGCGCGATCTGGCAGCGGTTCATGAATTCCTACCTGATGGGCGCCCCAATGGAGGTCTTCGCCCCGTTCACCCTAATCGGTCCGGCGGCGCCACCCCCACCGGTGGTGGAGCAGCCGAACCCGCAGCCGACCCGTAAGCCGCGCAACACCACGCCGTCGGCGACGCCCGCACCCACCGTCGACGGCTTCGGGCCGATACTGGTCGACCCTTCTCCCAAGCCGACGAAACCCCAGCGCAACGGATGCTTCCCCTTCTGCGACGCGCCGGTACCGGGCAATAACGGACA
>JAICHZ010000394.1 GCA_025924655.1 Pseudonocardiaceae bacterium
GCAGGCTCGCCGCTACCAACGTCCTGGCCGGGTACATCTAGCGGGTGCGGTGGTCGGCGGTACGACGTCGGCGGGCGGGGGCCGCGCGACGTTCGAGGCGCCGCTGTTCGGCGTCGGTGACGCGGCTGGCCGGTCTCGTGAGGCGGCTGTTCTCGGCGTACCGGCAGCGGGACGACGTCACCCATGCACCGACTCTAGGTGTACCCGGCCAGGACGTTGGTAGCGGCGAGCCTGCCTGAACGAACGAGAACCTCCGGATGGGATGTGGCTTGTCTAAGGCCCACTCCAACCAGGAGGTTCTCGTGTCCCACGGTAGTGCCCGGCTGACCGTTCACGGTCGCCGACTGATCGTTCAACGCCACCACGCTGGCTGGAAGCAAGCCCACATCGCCGCCGCAATGGGGGTATCTCGCAAGTGCGTGAAGACCTGGATCGACCGCTACGCCGCTGAAGGAGAACCCGGGCTCATCACCCGCTCCTCGCGACCTCATTCGATGCCCACCAAGACCAGCGAGGAGGTCGAGCAGAAGGTCCTCGCCGCCCGGGCGGAACATCGCGACGGGCCCGATGTGCTCGGCCCGCTGGTCGCGGTGCCGGCCCGGACGGTCTCTCGGATCCTGCGCCGCCACGGCGTGCCCTATCTGCGTGAGTGCGACCCCATGACCGGCGAGGTGATCCGGTCCTCCAAACAGACCGCGGTCCGCTACGAACGTGAACGTCCCGGCGAGCTGGTCCACATGGACGTCAAGAAACTCGGCAAGATCCCGCCCGGCGGCGGCTGGCGCGTCCACGGTCGCGCCCACGGGAACCGCGACCGCAAGGTCAAGATCGGCTACGACTACGTGCACTCGCTGGTCGACGACCGCACCCGGCTCGCCTACTCAGAGATCCTCCCCGACGAGAAGGGCCCGACCTGCGCGGCGTTCCTGCAGCGCGCAGCGGCCTACTTTGCGGCCAAGGGCATCGGCCGCATCGAGCGCGTCATGACCGACAACGCCTTCGCCTACCGCTACTCAGCCGACATCAAGAGGGTCTGCGCTGACCTGGGCGCCACCCAGAAGTTCATTCGTCCCCACTGCCCCTGGCAAAACGGCAAGGTAGAGCGGCTCAACCGCACCCTGGCCACCGAGTGGGCCTATCGCCAGGCCTTCACCACCAACGATGAGCGCATCGCCGCCCTTGCGCCCTGGCTCGAGCACTACAACACTGAGCGCCGCCACAGCGCACTCGGAGGCAAGCCACCCATCAGCCGGGTGCTACCAACCTGATGGCTGGGTACAGCTAGCGTGCGCCGCGTGACTGCTCTGCCCGACGACGGCGGCCTGACCGTGCTGTTCATGCCGGAGTCGGCGTACGGCCCGACCAACCAGTGCATCGGCCTCGCGAAGGTGCTCCTGGACCAGGGGCACATGGTCGTCTTCGCGGCCGAGCGTTCGTGGGCGGGCAAGCTCGCGCCGTACGGCTTCGTCGAGGACCTGGTCGATCTCGCCCCCCACGACCAGCCCGACCCCGACGCCGCCGAGGAGGCGGCGGGGCAGTTCTGGATCGACTTCATCAACGAGACGGCGCCGGAGTTCGCGAAGCCGACCCGCGAGCAGCTGGCGACGTTCGTGCAGCCGACGTACCAGGCTCTGATCGACGGCGCGATGTACGCCGAGCCGCAGCTGCGGCACATCATCGCCCGGCATCGGCCTGACGTGATCGTCGAGGACAACGTCGTCTCCTTCCCGGCGCTGATGACCGCCGACGCCGCGTTCGTCCGGATCGTGTCGTGCAACCCGCTGGAGATCCGGGGCGAGGGCGTGGCGCCGGTGTTCTCCGGCTACTCGGCCGACGATCGGTCGGAGTGGGCCGCCTTCCTCGAGGAGTTCGACCGCACCCACGCGGCGACCTGGAACGCCTTCGACGAGTGGTGCCGAGCGCAGGGGGCGCCGCCGCTGCCGCAGCGCGACTTCATCCACACCTCGCCGCACGCGAACATCTACGTCTACCCGCGCGAGCTCGACTACACCGACGCCCGGCCGCTCGACGGCACCTGGCACCGGATCGACTCCAGCGTCCGCGAGACCGACGAGCAGTACGTCGTCCCGGCCGCCGTGGCCGACCGGCCCCCCGACAGCGGCCTGATCTACCTCTCGCTGGGATCGCTGGGCAGCGCCGACATCGGGCTGATGCAACGGCTGATCGACCTGCTCGGCGCGACCCGGCACAGGGTCATCGTCAGCATGGGACCGCGGGCCGAGGAGCTCCGGCTGGCGTCCAACATGACCGGCGCCGCGACCCTGCCGCAGACCACGCTGTTGCCGCAGGTCGACCTCGTGATCACCCACGGCGGCAACAACACCACCACCGAGGCGATGCACTTCGGGAAGCCGATGATCGTGCTCCCCCTCTTCTGGGACCAGTACGACAACGCCCAACGAGTGCACGAGCTCGGCTTCGGCATCCGGCTGGCGACGTACGCCTTCGCCGACGGCGAGCTGACCGGTGCCGTCGACCGGCTCCTGGCCGACACGGTGCTTCGCGAGCGGATGGCCGCGATCGGTGCCGACATCCGCGCTCGCGACGGGCTGCGTCGCGGGGCGCAGATCATCGAGCGGGTGGGGCTCGACCACCGCGGTCGCTGAGCTCGCGCTGGACGGGCGCAGCCGTGCGGATGCCGGGCGGCGGTGAGCAGGGATCGGTGTGGACGGTTTGAACCGGTCCTGCCGCACCGCTGATGGTGGCTGGGGTCGGGGGCGGTGGGGGCGGTGAGTGGGGATCGGTTGGGCCGGCGCAAACCGGTCCCAACTCACCGCTGATGCTGCCTGGGCCGGGGGAGCGGTGAGCA
>JAICHZ010000395.1 GCA_025924655.1 Pseudonocardiaceae bacterium
ACGGCCAGATCGCCTCCGGCTCGGCGCCGTAGGCGCCGAAGTCACCCAGGCACCACAGTCGGTCGGCACCGCGAGCTCGCGCGTCGCGCACGAAGGCCCGCAGCGCGTACGGGTTGGAGTAGGTCCCACCGCACAGCGCCAGCCTCGTCATCGACACACCCTCTCGTCGGCACCGCTGCGGCACTCTAGGCAGGTGTTCTCACCCGGTCGCCGAACCGGTTCGACCCGATCAGCGAACCCGTGAGTGGCAAACAGTGTCTGAATACTGTTTGTCACTCACGGGTAGCGTTCGCGCGAGGAGCGTGGTGCATATGGGCATAATGGCAGTCCTGCGACGGCTCGAACGCCGAACCCGACCGGTAGATCCGGAGTACGCATCGGTGTTGCAGCGCCGGTGGGCGGAGCTTCCCGAGCATGTCAAGACCCCGGGTCAGTTCCTCGGCAGGCACGCGGTGGGCTGCGAGGGCACCCACGGCGTATTCCCCAAATGCAACTTGGCCTGCACACCGTGCTACCACTCCCGTGATGCGAACCGGGTCCGCATCGACGGGGCGCACACCCTCGCCGAGGTCGACAAGCAGATGGCGCTGCTGCGGCGGCTGCGGGGGCCTCGTGCGCACGCCCAGCTGATCGGCGGGGAGGTGACGCTGCTCAGCCCGGACGACCACGCGGCGACACTGTTAACGATGCGCCGCTACGGCCGCGAGCCGATGAGCATGTCCCACGGCGACTTCGACTCGGACTACCTGGAACGGCTCGCACTGGACGAGCAGGGCCGGCCGCGGCTGCGGCGGCTGTCGTTCGCCGGGCATTTCGACATGTTCATGTTCGGCCGGCGCGGCATACCGCGACCGGGTAGCGAACGGGAGCTCAACCCCTACCGGCAGCGCTTCGTGGACATGTTCAAAGACCTGCGCGCCAAGCATGGAGTGCGTTCTTTCCTGGCTCACAACATGACGGTCACCCCGGCGAATCTCGGCCAGGTCGCGGACTTGGTGCGGGACTGCCACGCGATGGGGTTCGGGATGTTCTCCTTCCAGCCGGCGGCGTTCGTCGGCGACAACCGCCGGTGGCACGAGAACTACGAGCAGGTCGGCATGGACCAGGTCTGGCGGGAGATCGAAAAGGGCGCAGGCACGACGCTGGACTACACCGTGATTCAACACGGCGATCTGCGATGCAACCGGGCGGCCTACGGGTTCTACGTCGGCTCGCGGTGGCACCCGTTTTTGTCCGGCGACGACCCACGTGACCTCGACGCCAGGGCAGCCTTCTTCCGCTACCTCGGTGAGGTGAACTTCGCCGGGGTGGAGCTAGCAGACCTGCTCGGCAAGCTCGTGCGCGCGGTCGTGCGTCACCCGGTCATTCTCAAGCTCGCGGTCCAGTGGCTCGCCCGCCTGGTGCGGCGCGTCGGCGGAGTGCCGGCGCTGCTGCGACACGGCGTGCGACCAGTCTCGTTCGTGGTGCACCAGTTCATGGACGCCGCAGACGTCGCGCCAGCGTGGGAGCTGATGCAACGCGGCGAGCCTGCATCCGATCCACGGATCCTCGCTACCCAGGAGCGGCTGGCGTCGTGCCACTACGCGATGGCGCACCCGGAAACCGGTGAGCTCGTTCCCGCCTGCGTCCAGCACAGCGTGCTCGACCCGGTGGAGAACGTCGAGCTACGCAAGTTGCTACCTATCGTAAACATCGCAGACGTCCGTGCCTCGTGAGATCGGCCATCCCGTCTCGCTGCAGGGCGTTGTGTTGCCCGACGCGCGCACCGGGCGATCGGTGGATCTCGGCGCATTGCCGGGTACATACCTGCTCACCGCGATCCGGCACCGGTTTTGACTGCCCTGCCAGCAGCACCTCGTGCAGGTGCGTGACCTCGCCGCCGGCTGCCCGATCGGCCTCATCGCCTGCGGGTTCAGCCCGCCGGCCGCACTCGCCGCGCTCGCCGACCACCTCAGCTGGCCGGATGCGTTCCTGGTCGATGAGAACCGCCAGCTCTACGGGTTGCTCGGGATGCGCCGGGCCAGGCTGTGGCAGGTTTATTCGCCGGGAACGCTGGCCCGCTACGCGGTCGCCGCAGCACGCGGGCACCACCTTCCGAGGCCGGTAGAAGACATCCGGCAAATGGGTGGCGATGCGCTGCTGGGCGACGGCATTGTGGTGCGCCGCTGGTTGCCGCGCACACCCGACGACCGGGTCCGCCCCGCGCGCCTGCTGCAGGCAGCCAAGTTGGCCGTCGGCGAAGGACCAGCATCCCCGCGAAGCGGTGCTGCTCACGACGACCAACCTGGCTGATCGGGAGAACACCGTGCCGTCCTTTGACTATGACCTGGCGATCATCGGCGCGGGATCAGCCGGGCTGACCGCCGCCCGGCTCGCCCGGTTCTTCGCCAAGCGAGTTGCGCTGATCGACAAGGACCGGCTAGGTGGGGATTGTCTGAACTACGGCTGTGTGCCGAGCAAGGCGTTGATCAAGGCGTCCCGGGTGGCCTACGAGGCCGCCACCGCGCAGCGCTGGGGCCTGTCCGCGCAGCACCTGCCGCACGGTCTCGCCGCGGTCAACGCCCGGGTACACCACGCCATCACCGAGATCGGCAAGCTCGACGACGCCGAGGTGCTGGCCGGGCTCGGCGTCGAGGTGCTGCTCGGCGGCGCCACCTTCCGCGAACCACACACACTGCGGGTAGGAGCCCGAGAAATCACCGCGAAGTTCATCCTGATCGCGTCGGGCAGCCGCCCAGCCGTACCGGATGTCGAAGGGCTGGCCGAGGTCGGCTACCTCACCAACGAGGACGTCTTCGACCTCAGCGACCTCCCG
>JAICHZ010000396.1 GCA_025924655.1 Pseudonocardiaceae bacterium
GATTCCAGTCCGGTCCGCGCGTTTGCTGCGGACGCCACCGCCGCGATGATCGCCGAGGTGGATTCGGCGAAAAGGGACGGTGACACGCTGGGCGGCGTGGTGGAGGTCGTGGCGTATGGGCTCCCAGTGGGCTTGGGCTCCTTCGTGCACGCCGACCGGCGGTTGGACGCCCGGCTGGCAGGCGCGCTGATGGGCATCCAAGCGATGAAAGGTGTGGAGGTCGGCGACGGGTTCGCCACCGCGCGCCGACGGGGCAGTGCTGCGCACGACGAGATGCTGCCTGGGCCCGACGGTGTGGTGCGGCGCACTAACCGGGCCGGTGGCCTGGAAGGCGGCATGACCAATGGAGAGGTGCTGCGCGTCCGGGTGGCGATGAAGCCGATCTCCACGGTGCCTCGTGCGCTAGCCACAGTGGACCTGGCCACCGGGGAGGTGGCCGTAGCGATCAACCAGCGTTCCGACGTCTGCGCGGTGCCCGCCGCGGGTGTGGTGGCCGAGGCGATGGTCGCCCTCGTGCTCGCGGACGCCGCGCTGGAGAAATTCGGCGGGGACGCTTTGCCCGAGACTGTCCGCAATGTTCGGTCCTACCAAGACGCAAGTCGCCACCGCTGACCATGACAGCAGTTTTGTGGCGGGGCAGTCCCCGGCGACGGCCCGACTACGCTGGCGCGGGTGAGCGATACACAGGGTCCCGCCATGGTGTTGGTCGGACCGCCAGGGGCTGGCAAGTCCACAGTAGGCCGGTTGCTGGCGGACCGGCTCAGGGTCGACTTCACCGACGTCGACGATCTCATCGTCGCCCGCGCTGGTCGCAGCATCTCGGAAATCTTCATCACCGACGGGGAGCCGGTGTTCCGGCAGCTTGAAGAAGCCGAGGTGGCGGGCGCACTGGCCGGGCGCAACGGAGTGCTCGCATTGGGCGGCGGAGCGGTGCTCTCGGAGCGAACGCGGAACAGGATTCACGGACGCCGCGTAGTGTTCCTGTCTGTTGGGATGGCCGAGGGGGTCCGCCGCACGGGATTGTCCACCGCTCGCCCGTTGCTCGCCGGATTGAACCCACGGGCGACGTTCGCCGCCCTGCTCAACGCCCGGTTACCGCTGTACCGGGAGGTCGCCACTGTCGAGGTGGCCACCGACGGCCGCCGTCCAGACGAGGTGGCTGAGGAGGTGCTCGACGCTATCGGAGCTATCGGGGGTACTCGCTAGAGCATAGTTTTTCGACCATGGAGGAGCGCCGATGACAGAGCCCGGCGAGCCCGAACAGGCTGGGGATACTGAGCCGCGGCGGATTCGAGTGGCGACGGCGCAGCCCTACGACGTCATCGTCGGGCGGTATCTGCGGGCTGAGCTGCTCGACGCGGTGGGCAGCGGCGCCGTGGCGATCGTGCACCAGCCGACGTTGGTCGAGGGCGCCGAGGCGCTGCGCACTGTGCTGGAGCACCTCGGCTCGCAGGCTTATCGCATCGAGGTCCCCGATGCCGAGGATGCCAAGAAGCTGGCGGTGGCGGGATTCTGTTGGGACGTGCTCGGGCAGGTGGGATTGGACCGCGCCGGCACCGTGATCGGCTTCGGCGGTGGGGCGGTGACCGATCTTGCCGGGTTCGTCGCCGCTAACTGGCTGCGCGGGGTCCGGGTAGTGCAGGTTCCCACCACGCTCCTGGCGATGGTGGATGCCGCGGTGGGCGGCAAGACCGGGATCAACACTGACGCGGGCAAGAACCTGGTCGGTGCGTTCCATGAGCCTGCTGCCGTGGTGGTGGATCTGGTAGCCCTCGCGACGTTGCCTCGAGCCGAGCTGGTCGCCGGAATGGCGGAAGTGGTCAAGGCCGGGTTCATCGCCGATCCAGTGATCCTGGAGCTGATCGAGGCGGACCCCGCGGCCGCACTGGACCCATCCGGGCCGGTGCTGGCGGAGCTGGTCGGCCGCGCGATCCAGGTCAAAGCTGACGTGGTGGCAGCTGACCTGAAAGAGTCTCATCTGCGCGAGGTGCTCAACTACGGGCACACACTGGCCCACGCGCTGGAGCGTCGGGAGGGCTACCGCTGGCGCCACGGCGCCGCGGTGAGCGTTGGCATGATCTTCGCGGCGGAGCTGGGCCGGCTCGCCGGACGGCTGGACGACGCCACCGCGCAGCGGCACCGCGCCGTGCTCAGCTCGATCGGGCTACCTACCGGATACGACCCTGACGCGCTACCGGAGTTGCTGGAAGGCATGCGTAACGACAAGAAGGCGCGGTCGGGAGCACTGCGCTTCGTGGTCCTCGATGGGCTGGCTAAGCCCGGGCGTCTGGAAGACCCGAGCCCGGCGCTGCTTGCCGGAGCCTACGCCGCGGTGGCCGGCGAGATGCAGAGCTCGCAATGAAGGTGCTCGTGCTCAACGGGCCGAACCTGGGCCGGCTCGGGAGCCGCGAGCCCGATGTCTACGGCACGACGACGTACCGCGACCTGGTATCGCTGTGCCAGCGGGTCGGAGCCGAGCTGGGGCTGGAAGTGGACGTCCGGCAGACCGACCAAGAGGGCATCATGATGGGCTGGCTGCACGAGGCCGCCGACACCGCCACCCCGGTGGTGCTCAACGCCGGGGCGTGGACGCATTACTCGATCGCGATCCGGGACGCCGCCGCGGAGCTGACGGCGCCACTGGTGGAGGTGCACATCAGCAACGTGCACGCACGCGAGCCGTTCCGGCACCACAGCTACCTCTCGGCCATCGCCTCCGGGGTCATCGTCGGCCTGGGCATATCGGGCTATTCGCTCGCGCTGCGCTGGATCGCCGGTCGCGCCAGCAGCTGACACGCGGCGCGACCCGCTAGC
>JAICHZ010000397.1 GCA_025924655.1 Pseudonocardiaceae bacterium
CCTCGTCTTACCCGGTGGCGTTCTACCAGCAGCTCAAGGGCTCAGCGAACATCGTGCGCAGTGACCAGATCGTCGCCGACGCCGGGCACCTGCCGGCGCTGAGCATGGTCTGGCACGACAGCCCCTTCGACGAGCATCCGGTGGCCGATGTCACCCTGGGCCAGAACAAGATCTGGCAGGCCGTCGACGCCATCGTGACCGCCGGGCTGTGGGACGACATGGTGTTCCTGCTGACCTGGGACGACTGGGGAGGCTTCGACGACCACGTCATCACCCCCAACCTCGAACACACCCCCGACGGTGTGCAACTCGCCTACGGACCCCGAGTACCGCTGCTCATGTTCGGCGGGCGGGTACAAGCCGGGATCGACAGCCGGTGGAATTCCCACGTCAGCGTCGGGAAAACGGTCCTCGACCTGCTAGGACTGCCCCCACTGGGGGTGACCCGTCTTGATCAGGCACCCAGCCTGATCGACCTGATCAACCCCCACCCGTCGACTCCCGCCCCGCCCCGGTTCGGCAGCACCATCAGCCAACCCAGCCCACCCCACCCGACGCCAGCACCCAACCCGACGCCACCGTCACCGGCCAGCACCTCCACACCGGTCGGAGTTGTCACCCTGCGCGACGGCTCCACCCTGCCTCCACCCAACGACCAACCCGTCCATTAACCCGATACCACGCCTGGTCTACCCGCCCGTCACAAGGCGGCCAGCAGAGTCCAGATCTTGTGCCGCTGAGAGATCCCCTTGCGGCCTGCACGTGATCTTGCCGCCGAAAGCGGTTCCCGTTACATCCTTCAAAGTCGGGCGATACGTTTCCTGGAGTGCCTTCGTGGGTATCTGCTCCGGCCCAGCTGTCCCGTCCGGTGTAGAGGCGACCTGAGGCGTGGACGGCATACTGGCGCTCATGCTTTCGGGCGTTGTTATTCGTCCAGCTCGTCGCGCCGATGTGCCAGGCATCATCACACTGTTCACCGCCGTCGCGGCCGAGCGTGACAGCATCGGCACTGAACCCGGATTTGACGTCGCCCAACGCCAGTCCCGCATCCTTCAATCGGTCGAGGAGGCGGCAAGCTGCGTGTTGGTTGCCGCCGTGGAAGACCTGGTCGTGGGCAATCTTGGGATCTATGTGCAACATCGCCAGAGCGTGGGCTCGCTGGGCATGCTGGTCGCGAGGCAACACCGTGGGCAGGGCATTGGCGGTCGGCTGCTGGATGACAGCTTGCGCTGGGCGCGCGAGTCCGGCCTGCACAAGGTGGACCTTGGCGTGTGGCCCCACAACACTGCAGCGATAGCCCTATACTGCTCCCGCGGCTTCACCATCGAGGGCCGGCGCCGCCGCCACTACCGTCGGGCCAACGGGGAACTCTGGGACGTCGTCACCATGGGCCTGGTGCTCGACACGCACAGCCCTGGCTCTTCCCACCCCGACGCTGACAACCTCTGACGACGCAGGATCGAGCGGTTCGTCCTGTGTCGTTGCCGCACGTCCCACAAGTGGTTAGCCATGGGCCCACCTCGCCGGGTAGGTACTCGGCTTCCTCGGTGGTGAAATGGTGACCGGTGCGGTCGGAGCAGCTCCCGGTAACCCCAGCAGTACCCGTCGGCGAGCAAGGCCCATCTTCGGAAGCGCCACCAGGCGCCTGTTCACCCATGAGCCACGCGATAGGCCTTTGGATGACCGGTTTGTTACGGTTATCCAGAGTGTTCGAGGGGCTGCTCCCCACTTTGGTGCATGGCTGAGGACGCTCGTCGTCTTATGACACAGTGCCGTTTACCGCCGTTGGGTGTGGATGTCGTCGGCCGTGGTTTACTTCCGGATCGCTAGCCAGCTCGCCCCAGTGCGCGGGTCAGTCCACCTGCTGCCACGTTGGTTTGGCCGGCGCCGCTGTGCGTGACATCCGCGTGACATATGGCGAACACTACTAAGGAGATCACCATGACCCAGGACCACGCGTCCGCCACCCAAAAACCTCGCCTTGATGATCTACTCACGACAATAGGGATCACGCGCGAGCAGCTGATAGGGATGACCGCCGATGATCTATTCGCTGCCGCGACACGGTGGCAGGACGCGGCCACTATCGCCGCCGCCGAGGATCAGCGTTTCGCGTCCCCCGTCGATCGCCACTTTGACAGGTCCTCGACCTACTCAACGACGAGGTAGGCCCTGGCTGGTCATCGGCCGACCGAGCTGCCGGGCTCGGCGCAGTTCGCCGCCTTCTTCGGACCGCCAGTTATCCCTCCGATATGGAGCGGGTCCCGCCGGACGGGGCACGGCACCAGCTAGGTGTCCGATCATGCCGATGACCGCACCTTTGATCGCCTGCATGAGCTTGCGGCGGTTTGCGTGGTCATCCATGCACGACACGGCGTGGAGCGCGCTCAGTCGAGGCAGGCCCATTTCTCAGACGGTGATGGCCGTGGCTCTGGTCATGCGGGTGTCCCAGATGGCGCACCTCCGCGGGAATCGTCATCGGGCGGGGTTTACGGAACAGCCTCAGCACCGGGGATGACCTGTAGCGTTCCCCGGAATAGGTTCGGCTAACGCTAACGGGGCCCGGTCGTGAGTGCGGCGAACACGCGATAGTGGGGCGTCGACGGCGAATAGCTACAACTGGTTCTCGACCAGGGCAGTCACGAGACGGTCGGCATGCTCAGCCGCCGATCCGAACACGTCCGGGTTTGTTCGAGCCTGGTCGTGGTAGGGCGCCGCAGCTTCGCGAGCCAGGATGAGGGCCCGCTCGTACCGGCCCGCCTCGGCGAGCCGGTTGGCGAGGTTGTTCATCGA
>JAICHZ010000398.1 GCA_025924655.1 Pseudonocardiaceae bacterium
CCATGGCAACCCGGACGGCGGCATCAACCTCCATCATCGGATCATGCAGCTTTTTCAACGATGAGCGGGCGAACAACGAACCTGAGCCCACCGAGTGGTATCCGAGCGTTTCGTCGTACCGCCCGCCGACGACGTCGTAGGAGACGATGCGACCGGCCCGGTCCGGATCGGTCGCATCAAGGTCGTAGCCGACGAACAGCGGCACCGCCGCCAGCCCCCGCATGGCACCTTCGAGATTGCCCCGAACCATGCCGGCCAGTCTGTTTGCTTTGCCGTCCAGGGTCAGCTGCACCCCTTCGATCTTCTCGTAGTGCTGCAGTTCGACAGCGAACAATCGCACCATCTCCACCGCGACGGCAGCCGTCCCGGCGATACCCACCGCGGAGTAGTCGTCGACGACGAACACTTTCTCCATGTCGCGCTGGGCGATCAGATTGCCGGCCGTCGCTCGCCGGTCCCCGGCGATGAGCACCCCGCCGCGAAACACGGCCGCCACGATGGTCGTGCCGTGCCGGCTGACCATCGGTTCGGCGCCAGCTGGAATAGTGCCCGCTCCGCTCACTCCACGTCCCGGCAACAGCTCAGGGGACGTCGCAGCAAGGAAATCGGTGAACGACGAGCTGCCCACCATGAAGTAAGACGCCGGCAGGGCTGCGCCCGGATAGCGTCCGACCGAGGACTGGTCCATCGGCTGTGATCGTCTCCTAGCTCCCGTTATCGCAACTGCCATGTACCAGTCTGTCGCGCGCCTGTTACCCGCTGTTGAAGAACATGATGCCTGGACCGCTCGACCGGGCTGTCACTGGCCGCCCTTTTGGACATAGGCCCGGACGAAATCCTCGGCGTTCTCTTCGAGCACATCGTCGATCTCGTCAAGGATCGCGTCCACATCCTCGCCGAGCTTCTCCCGACGTTCCTGACCAGCGGGCGCACCATCATTCGCCTCGTCGTCGCCACCGCCGCCTTGGCGCTGTACCTTCTCCTGGGACATTTCGCCTCCCGGACCGAGTTGTCTCTGCCCAAACACTACCCAGCAACCCCGACAACCAGTACCCACCAGCGCTGACAAACGCCGTAAGGCCAGTCGGGTGATCAGCCTCGGGTCAGCGCCGCCACCAGCTCCGCGGCCGTGCTTGAGGCGTCCAGCAATGCGCCGACGTGCGCGCGGGTACCCCGCAGCGGTTCGAGTGTCGGGATCCGCACCAACGACTCGCGGCCGAGATCGAAGATCACCGAATCCCACGATGCGGCGGCCACCTCGGTGGCGTAGCGCTCCAAACACCGACCGCGGAAGTAGGCGCGGGTGTCCTCCGGCGGCCGGGTGATCGCGGCCCGCACCTCCTCTTCGGTAACCAGCCGCTTCATCGAGCCACGGGCCACCAGGCGGTTGTACAAGCCCTTGTGCATCCGCACGTCGGAGTACTGCAGATCCACCAGCTGCAGCCGCGGTGAGGCCCATCCCAGGTTGTCGCGAGCTCGGTAGCCCTCGAGTAGCCGGAGCTTGGCCGGCCAGTCGAGCCGGTCGGCGCACTCCATCGGGTCCCGCGCGAGCGCGTCGAGCACCTCACCCCAGGTACTGAGGACGTGTTCGGCGATGTCGGCGCTGTCATCTGTCGTGCCATCCGGGCCGCCGGTGCGCGCGTAGAACCGCGCGACCCGCTCGTGGTAGGCCCGTTGCAGATCCAGGCCGGTGAGATGGCAACCACCGGCCACTTCCACCGTCGCCTTCAGGGACGGGTCGTGGCTGATCGTGTGCACTGCTCGCACCGCGTCGACCAGCCGCAGGTCGTCGAAGCGTTCGCCGGCTTCGATCAGATCCAGCACCAGCGCTGTGGTACCGACCTTGAGGTAGGTGGAGTATTCAGCGAGGTTGGCGTCACCGATGATGACGTGTAACCGCCGGTACTTGTCGGCGTCGGCGTGCGGCTCGTCCCGGGTGTTGATGATGCCGCGCTTGAGTGTCGTCTCCAGACCGACCTCGACTTCGATGTAGTCCGCCCGCTGGGACAGCTGGAAGCCGGGCTGCTCCCCCGCCGGCCCGATGCCCACCCGACCGGACCCGCAGAACACCTGGCGGGAGGCGAAGAACGGGGTCAACCCCGCGATGACGAGGGTGAACGGTGTGGAGCGCGACATCAGATAGTTCTCGTGCGTGCCGTAGGAGGCGCCCTTGCCGTCGACGTTGTTCTTGTAGAGCTGAAACGGCGGCTGGTCGGGCACAGTACGGGCGCGTAACGCGGCTTCTTCCATGATCCGCTCGCCGGCCTTGTCCCAGATCACCGCGTCGCGCGGGTTGGTGACCTCAGGACCGGAGAACTCCGGGTGCGCGTGGTCGACGTAGAGCCGGGCGCCGTTGGTGAGGATGACGTTCGCCGCACCCAGGTCGTCCAGTTCCGGATCGGGCTGCGCGATCCCGGGCACCCCCAGGTCGAACCCGCGGGCGTCGCGCAGCGGGGACTCCACCTCGTAGTCCCACCGGGCTCGCTTGGCTCGCGGTACTTCGGCCGCCGCGGCGTAAGCCAGCACAACCTGAGTCGAGGTCAAGACTGGGTTGGCGGTGCTGTCCCCGGGCACTGAGATGCCGTACTCCACCTCGGTGCCGATGATCCGGCGCATACCCCGCAGCGTACGTCTCCTGAGCCCGGCCGGTCGGATCCGGCCGGGCAATCGATACCCGAATACGGCTAGGAAGTGGGCTGCGTCACACCTCAGATCGTCGTCTGCGTGCTGAAGTCGCGCTCGCCGCAGCGCGGAATGGACGCGCATCTAGC
>JAICHZ010000399.1 GCA_025924655.1 Pseudonocardiaceae bacterium
TCCCGAGCAAGAGCATCAGCCGGCTGGCAAAACAGGCCTCCGCCAGCACCGGCGTGCACTCAGCGGCGCCCCGGAACCACCCCACGAGAACGACACACAACAGCCTTGACTTCTATAGGAGCATCACCACGGACGTTTTCGCGGCTTGAAAATGTGCGTGGCGTCGAGTTCACGACGTCGGGCGACGTGGGCGTTGCGCGGGCCGCGGCACAATGGCGAACGTGGTCTCGTCTCGGCACCCGTTTCTGGACGGGCCGTTTCCCCGGGCGTTCGCGCACCGCGGTTGGCATCTCGGCGAGCTGGCCGGCATGGAGAGCTCACTGGCCGCATTCCGCCGGGCCGCTGCGGAGGGCTACCTCTACCTGGAGACCGATGTTCGCGCCACCCGGGATGGTGTGGTGGTGGTCATTCACGACGCGACGCTGGACCGCACCACCGATGGCTGCGGCGAGATCGAGAAGCTGGACTGGGCGGCGGTCAAAACCGCCCGGGTGGCGGGTCGAGAGCCGATCTGCCGGCTGGCCGATCTGCTCGAAGAGCTTCCGGGGATGCGACTCAACATCGATGTCAAGGCGGACTCGGCAGTCGCGCCGGTGCTGAACCTGCTGCATCGCACTCGCGGCTGGGACCGGGTGTGCCTCGCGTCGTTCTCCGAGGCCCGGCTGCAGCGGTTGCGCACCGCCGCCGGACCCAGGCTGCTGACGTCGCTGGGCACTGCATCGGCCGTAGCGCTACGGCTGCGCTCGATGTCGTTGTCGCGGCGCGGTGCGCGAAAACCCGCCACGATGCCGATCCGCGGCAAGTTGGCCCAACTGCCGGTGCGGATGTGCGGAGTGCGCGTGGTGGACCGGGCGTTGGTGCGTTGCGCACATCGCCGTGGTCTCGAGGTACACGCCTGGACGGTCGACCGGGCAGCCGAGATGGCAGCCTTGCTCGATCTCGGCGTCGACGGCCTGATCACCGATCGGCCGGACGTGTTGCGCGACGTGCTGCGCGTCCGCGGGGTATGGCCGGGAGCAGCCGCCCAGGCTCAGTAGCGCGGCCCGTAGAGTCCGCCGCGGTGACGGAAGGCGGTGCTGGTGAGCGAGCCGACGGTCCAGCCCTCCCCCGGCGTCGCGCTGGATGAGACCGCTCGCCGCCGTGATCAACGCGCCTGGTGCTGGTATGACTGGGCGAACTCGGTGTTCCCCACCTCGATCATCACCGTGTTCCTTTCGCTCTACCTCACCACGGTCGCCCGTAACGACGCGCTCGCCGCCGGCCAGCCCTGCCTGACCCGCAACGCCCTGGTCCACTGCAACATCTCGCTGTTCGGCTGGGCATTTCCGGCCGGTTCACTGTTCGACTACCTGCTGGCGGCGTCGACCCTTCTTCAGGTACTGGTACTGCCGCTGACCGGCGCGATCGCCGACCGCACCCAGCACAAACGGCGGATGCTCGGGCTGTTCGCCTTCACCGGGGCGGGCGCGACCGCCCTGCTCGCGCTGGTGACCGGAACCAACTGGCGACTCGGCGTGGTGCTGTTCATGGTTGCGACCACCGGCTATTACGCATCGGTGGTCATCTACTACTCCGTACTCCCGGAGATAGCCACAGCTGATGAGCGCGACGGGCTGTCCTCCCGTGGCTGGGCCTTCGGTTATCTGGGTGGTGGCATCGCACTGGCCGTGAACCTGGCGACCTACCTCGGACGTGATGTGCTGGGACTGTCCGAGTCGGCGGCGGTCAGGGTCTGCTTCGTCACCGCTGGGTTGTGGTGGGCTGCGTTCAGCCTCATCCCGTTGTCGCGGATGCGCAGCTACCAGTCCCCGCAGGGCAGCGAGCGGGGTCTATCGGTGCTGACCGGCGGCTTTCGTCAGCTCTTCGGCACTCTTCGTGACACGCGGAGCTACCCGCTGACACTAGCCTTCTTGGCCGCCTACTTGATCTACGCCGATGGCATCGGCACGGTGGCCAGCGTCGCCGGCCAATATGGTGATCTCGAGTTGGGGCTGGCCAGCAGCACCCTGATCAGCACGATCCTGATGGTGCAGTTCGTGGCGTTCGTCGGCGCGTTGCTGCACGGGTGGGTAGCCCGCCGGATCGGCGCCAAGCGCACAATCCTGGCCAGCCTGCTGGGGTGGATCGGCGTGATCGTGGCGGCCTACTTCATCCAGGCGGGCGATGAGCTGCAGTTCTACGCCGTAGCCGTGGGCATCGGGCTAGTCCTGGGTGGTACCAGCGCGCTGTCCCGGTCGCTGTTCAGCCAGTTGGTGCCCGCAGGCAAGGAAGCGGAGTACTTCTCCGTCTACGAGATCGGCGAGCAGGCCACGTCGACCGTGGGCCCGATACTTTTCGGGGTCATCGGGGCGGCCACCGGCTCGTTTCGTCCTGCCATCCTGGCTTTGGTGGTCTTCTTCCTCATCGGGTTCGGGCTGGTACTGCTCGTCCCGGTGCGCCGAGCGATTCGCGCGGCCGGTAACACAGAGCCGGTGATTGTTTAGGCGCTACCGCAGGACAGGAGAATAGGTTAGGCCGAACGGGTATTCTAGGCCACCTCATCGTGAGGTAACAGATCACATTGCGGCTCCGATTCAACCTGTGTGGGGGATGCTTGTAGCGGTGAAGACGTCATCGGGTCCGGACCGACGGTGGTCCGGGAACGTCGAGGCCTTCTTCGGCGTTGCACCCGATGGGCTGGATCCGGAGACCCCCGGTCTCTGGCCCGGAGAGAGGAGACGCCATGGCCGATCGCGTACTTCGTGGCAGCCGGCTCGGAACAGTCA
>JAICHZ010000400.1 GCA_025924655.1 Pseudonocardiaceae bacterium
ACGCCACCTTCGCGGTCCGCGCTGGATTTTCTGGACGCTCCGCAGCGGTTGTCGTCGTTTCTGGACGGGCGGATGATCCGGCTGCTGTCAGCGCCGGCGCGGGCCGGTGGCCGCGGCGTGCGCCGGCTGGTGGGTGCCGGGTTCGGGCTGTTCACCAGGGCGATCTCGACGATCCTGGGCGGCCAGATGCTGGCTGACGCGTCGGCGTTCGTGCAGGCTTTCGACACCATGTTCGGCGGGTTCCGGGAACGCGCCACCGCGACCTACGAGTTGCTCCGCGCCCCCGGAACGCAGTTCGTGGTGATCGCCACTCCGGAAGCCGACGCGGTCCGCGAGGCGGCCTTCTTCGTCGACCGGTTGGCCACCGAATCGATGCCGCTGGCGGGGCTAATACTCAACCGGACACATCCGGTGCTCGCCGACCTTCCTGCTGCCCGCGCCGAGACGGTGGCTGAGACGCTGGAACGAGCGGGCCCCATCGCCGACTCCGCTGGGCCGCTGGCCGCGGCAGTCCTGCGGTTACACGCCGACCGGGTCGCCCTGGCCCAGCGGGAACGCCGGCTGCTGGCCCGGTTTCGCCGGGCGCATCCGGCGGTCGCGGTGGTCACGGTGCCGGCGCTGGCCGTCGACGTGCACGATCTTCCGGAACTGCGCCGAATCGGCCGGCTACTCGCCGGGAAGCGGCCGGCCGTGAACGATCCCGCGTCAGCGCCGCTGACCGACTCGTCAGCGAACTGAGTCGAGCATGTGGTAAAGCAGCAGCAGCTGGGTGATCGCCAGCGGCTCACTGCGGGTGCCGTCACCGATATGGCCCAGCGAGACCGGCAGCTCCGACTCGGTGCCGAGCTCCGCCCAAATCGCCTTCTCCAGTAGCCGGCTCTCCTCGCGAGGCACGTACCCATGCACATGCAGGCCCTCCACCGGCCGGCCATCCTCGTCACGCTTTAGCTTGAGGTGCATGGCACGCCGGTCGGACTCGCGAAACACTCCGGTGAGATCGGGGTGGCGAATCGTCGGACGCAGTGTCAGCTCAGTCGACAGCGGGGTGTCCGGCGGGTCCTCGCGCCCCTCGATGGGGCCGAACCGGACCACGATGTCGGCGGCGGACCGTTGCGGGCGGATGAACTTCTCGGACTCAGGCTCTCGCTTGTCGAGCTCGGCTAGCACCTGTTCCGGGGTATAGCCGCGTTTGCTGGTGTCGCGCTTGACCTTCCACTCGCGGCGGATGTGCTCCGGCGGATCGAGGTAGACGGTGATGTCGAAGCAGGCCTGGGCCAGCCGGGTGTGCAGCGGCAGCAGACCCTCGACGATCACGAACTCGGTGGGCTCGATGAGTTGGGGCCGGGTGAGCTCGCCGGTGTCATGATCGTAGACCGGTTTGAGCACTGGCTGCCCGGTGGCCAGCAGCTGCAGGTGCTGTTCCATGATCTGCACGTAGTTGCAGTCCGGGTGCAGCGCCGTAAATGGCAGCCCCTTGCGTTCCTGGCGATCATACCGATGGTAGTCATCCACACACAGAGACGTGATTCGATCGGCGCCCAGTGCGTCCACCAGGCCTTGGGTCAGCGTGGTCTTCCCGGCAGCGCTGTCGCCGGCGATCGCGAGCATCACCGGCCGCGATGTTTTGGAGCCAGCCCGCTCCATTCGCAACAATTTGTCGGGCACGACACACCCCTTTTCTTCGCACGGCCCCGCAAGGCCCCGCAAGCCTCGATAGGCCGCGCTTGACCGTATGCACGCCGCCGCGGCCCGGCGTCCCCTCCTAGAGGGAAAGGGGAGGGGATAACCCGATTACACTCAGCATATGAAAGGCCGGCACATGGAAGGCCAGCCGCTCCGTGTGGTCCTGGTCGATGACCATGAGATGGTGCGCACCGGTCTCAAGGCGATGCTCAGTCGCTTCGCCGGAGAGGTTCGGGTGGTCGGCGAAGCAGCGGATGCGGCGACAGCACGGCGGGTTGTAGCTGGGCTGGACCCCGACATCGTCCTCGCCGACGTGCGGCTGGGCGGGGAAAGCGGGCTGGACCTGTGCCGCGAGCTCATCGCGGACTCCCCCGGACGCCGGGTCGTCCTGCTGACCGTCTACGACGACGAGCAGTACCTGTTCCAAGCCATGCAGGCCGGTGCGGCGGGCTACCTTCTCAAGCGCATCGACGGGCCGGAGCTGGTCGAGCAATTGCGCCGGGTGCACGCCGGTGACGTTGTCGTCGACGCCGGTCTCAGTGCCCGAGCCGGAGCGTCCGCCGACCGCCTGCGGGCTGGCGGGTACTGGCCCGGCGCACACCTCGGCCTCACCCCGCGGGAAAGCGAGGTGCTTTCCCTGATGGTCAGCGGCTCGTCCAACCGAACTATCGCCACCGAACTACTGGTCGGTGAGGAGACCGTCAAGAGCCACGTTCGGGGCATCTACCGGAAGCTGGCCGTGACCGACCGGGCGGCAGCGGTGGCAACCGCGTTGCGCGAGGGTCTCTTCCTTTAAATGTCACAGTCTTTAAAAGTCAGGCCACCGCGGCTGAGTTGGGTTCGACCCGTCCGGCCAGCGCTTGCTGGCCCGCCGAGATGAGTGCCGAATCTCCGTGCCACGCCTTCAGCGCCGGGTCGACCAACGCCCGACCGAAGGAGAAGGTCAACGGCCAGGGTGTCTCGTGCTTCTGCATCGCGGCCAGGTTCGCGGTCGCCACCTCGGGCGACTGACCACCGGAGAGGAAGGCCACTCCGGCCAACGTCTCGGGCAGCACTGCCCGCAGCGTGGTCACGGTCGC
>JAICHZ010000401.1 GCA_025924655.1 Pseudonocardiaceae bacterium
CCAGCGGCGGGCCGAGCCATTCCCAGTAGGTGCCGGGGCGGGAGCGACCGCTCGGGCAGCGCGGATAATGCCCGCGACGTGCAAGTTGTGTTCGCGCAGTAGCTCGTCGCGCCCTGCGTGCGGCAGGAACTGCTGGCCCAGGCCCAGGGTGCACAGCTGGACCTGCGTTCCAGTGGCGCGCAGCGCCCGCGCGAAGGCGTCCCCGAAGCCACCCGCGTCGGCGTTCTCCTCGACGGTGACCACCAGCCGGTAGCCGTCGGCGGCGCGAGCCAGTGCCGGGTCTACCGGTAGCAGCCAGCGAGGATCCACCACGGTGACGTCCTGGTCGGCCGCCGCTAGCTCGGTAGCGGCCGCCACCGCGGCCTGCGCGCACGCTCCGGCCGCCACCACCAGCACGCCCCCGCACCCATTGCGGGCCAACACATCAGCCCCGCCGATGCGTCCGATCGCCGGCAGATCCGGGCCCACCAAACCCTTGGGGAAGCGCACCGCGGCCGGCCCGGGGTGCCCGATGGCCTCCCGGAGCAGCGCGCGAAGCATTGACGCGTCGCGCGGCGCGGCCACTCGCATCCCGGGGACGACGCCGAGTAGCGACAGGTCCCACATCCCGTTGTGGGAGGCCCCGTCGTTGCCGGTAACGCCGGCCCGGTCGAGCACGAAGGTGACCGGCAGCTGGTGCAGTGCCACGTCCATCAAGACCTGGTCGAAGGCCCGGTTGAGGAACGTCGCGTACACGCACACCACCGGGTGCAGGCCGCCCATCGCCAGTCCGGCGGCGGCGGTGACGGTGTGCTGTTCGGCGATCCCGACATCGAAGACCCGGTCGGGGAACTGCGCAGCGAAGCGGTGCAGCCCGGTCGGGTGCAGCATTGCGGCGGTCAGCGCCACCACCTCCGGGCGCTCCCGGGCGATCTCGACCAGCTCGTCAGCCATCACCCCGGTCCACGACGGGCCGCTGGCCCCGCTAGGCGGCGAGATCGAGTGCATGCACTCCACCTCGTCGGTCTCGGCGGGTGGGTATCCCTTGCCCTTGACGGTCACGCAGTGCACCAACACCGCCCGGTGCAGCGACCGGGCCTGCCGCAGCGCAGCCTCCACCGCCGCGATGTCGTGGCCGTCGATCGGGCCGAGATAGGCCAGCCCGAAATTGTCGAACACGGTGTGCGCATCGGCGCTGCCCCGCAGGGTCTTCAGATGCGCGGCGAGCGACCCCACCGTCGGCGAGTAGGAACGGCCGTTGTCGTTGAGCACCACGATCAGCGGGCGGTCCGGCGACCCGCCGATGTTGTTCAACGCCTCCCAGCACATTCCCCCGGTCAGGGCACCGTCGCCGACCACCGCGACCACCGCGCGGTCCGGCTCGCCACGCAGGGCGAAAGCCCTGGTCAGCCCGTCAGCGTAGGACAGGGCCGTCGACGCGTGGGAGTTCTCCACCAAGTCGTGCACGCTTTCCGCGCGGCTGGGATACCCGGAAAGGCCGCCCGCGGTCTTCAGGCGGGCGAAACCGTCACGCCGCCCGGTGAGCAGCTTGTGCACGTAGGCCTGATGACCGGTGTCCCACACGATTGCATCCCGCGGGGAGTCGAACACCCGGTGCAGCGCGATGGTCAGCTCCACGACCCCGAGGTTGGGGCCGAAATGCCCACCGGTTCGCGGCACCGAGTCGATCAACAGCTCCCGGATCTCCTGCGCGAGCGCGGGCAGCGCCGTAGCAGGCAACCCTCGCCACCCTTCCAATAACATCACCAGCCTCCGTTCTGGAGACAGATCGCGGCTATTCCGGTGCGCTTGACCGCGATCTGTCTCCAGAACGCGACAACGGGCGCGACGGGCCCGTGCATGGCACGGTCAGCTGCCGATGGCGGCGCGGAGGGACTCGCGTAGCGAGCCCATCGTCGCGACCACTGCGGTGGGCTCGTAGCCGCAGTGCGCCATGCAGTTGGCGCACCGCGGGTCGCGCCCGCGACCGAACTTCGACCAGTCGGTGTCCTCGATCAATTCGGCGTAGCTGGCTGCGTAGGAATCATCGAGTAGGTAGCACGGACGTTGCCAACCCAGCAGCGAGTACGACGGGATGCCCCACGCGGTACAGGCCAGTTCCCGCTTGCCTTCCAGGAAGTCCAGGAAGATCGGGGAGTGGTTCAGCCGCCACTTCTTGCGACGCCCATCGCCGAACGCCTTGGCGAACAGCTCGCGGGTCTGCTCCACACCCAGCCAGTGCTCCTGGTCGGGCGCCTTGTCGTAGGCGTAGGCCGGGGAGATCTGCATGTTGTCGACGCCGAGGTCATTGTTGAGGTAGTCGAGGACCTCGATCACGTCATGCGGGGTGTCGGTACTGAAGAACGTCGTGTTGGTCATCACCCGGAAACCGGCGGCCTTGGCTTGGCGGATCGCGTCGACCGCGGCGTCAAAGCCGCCGACCTTGCGCACCGACTCGTCGTGACGCTCGCGCAACCCGTCGATGTGCACCATCCAGGCGAAGTTGGGGTGCGGGGTGAACTTGTGCAGGTGCTTGGGCAACAGCAACGCGTTGGTGCACAAGAAAACGATCTTCTTGCGATCCAGCAGCTGCCGGGTGATCTCGTCGATCTGCGGGTGCATCAGCGGTTCGCCACCGGCGATGGAGACCATCGGCGCGCCGCACTCCTCAACGGCGGCGATCGCCTGCTCGACCGGCATCCGCTTTTTCAGCAGCGCTGCCGGTTGGGCGATCTTGCCGCAGCCGCCGCATTTCAAATTGCACGCGAAC
>JAICHZ010000402.1 GCA_025924655.1 Pseudonocardiaceae bacterium
CCTCGACGTCTACTTCCCCAGCCTGTCCGGGCGCACGATCGTCTACAAGGGAATGCTCACCGAGGAACAGCTGGTGAGCTTCTACCCCGATCTGTCCGACGAGCGGGTCACCAGCTCACTGGGGCTGGTGCACTCCCGGTTTTCCACCAATACCTTTCCGTCCTGGCCGCTGGCGCACCCGTATCGCTTCGTCGCGCACAACGGTGAGATCAACACGCTGCGCGGCAACCGGAACTGGATGCGCGCCCGGGAGAGCAAGCTCGCCACCGACCTCATCCCCGACGACCTGGATCGGCTGTATCCGATCGCCACCCCGGATGCCAGCGACTCCGCGTCCTTCGACGAGGTGCTCGAACTGCTGCATCTGGGCGGCCGCTCGATGCCCCACGCGGTGCTGATGATGATCCCGGAGGCGTGGGAGAACCACACCGAGATGGACCCGGCGCGCCGGGCGTTCTATGAGTTCCACTCCACGCTGATGGAGCCGTGGGACGGCCCCGCCCTGGTCGCGTTCACTGACGGCACCGTGATCGGCGCCGTGCTGGACCGCAACGGCCTGCGCCCGGCCCGCTACTGGGTCACCGAGGATGGCCTGGTAGTGCTGGCCAGTGAGGTCGGGGTGCTCGACATCGACCCCACCACGGTGGTGCGCAAGGGACGGCTCGAACCGGGCCGGATGTTCCTCGCCGACACCGCGGCCGGCCGGATCGTCGGCGATGACGAGATCAAGGGCCAGCTCGCCGCCGAGCATCCCTATGCCGACTGGGTCGCCAAGGGGCTGACCCGGCTGGCGGACCTGCCCGAGCGCGAGCGCGAGGTGCACACCCACGCCTCGCTGGTCCGCCGCCAGCAAACCCTGGGATACACCCAGGAGGAGCTCGGAATACTTCTGGCGCCGATGGCCCGCACCGGCGCTGAGCCGATCGGGTCGATGGGCAATGACGCGCCGCTGGCCCCGTTCTCGCAGCAGTCCAGGCCGCTGTTCGACTACTTCACCCAACTGTTCGCCCAGGTCACCAACCCGCCGCTGGATGCGATCCGGGAGGAGCTGGTGACCTCGCTGCAAGCGCAGCTCGGTGCGCAGCCCAACCTGCTGGCGGCCACCGCGGACTCCTGCCGGCGGATCGTGCTGCCGTTCCCGGTGCTGGACAACGACGAGCTCGCCAAGATCGTCCACGTCAATGATGACGGTGACCAGCCGGAATACCAGACCTATACCGTCAAGGGCCTCTATGACGTACACGGTGGCGGCGCGGCGCTGGTCCGCCGGCTCGACGAGATCCGCGCAGAGGTCACCGACGCGGTAGCCGGCGGTGCGCGGCTGATCGTGCTGTCGGGCCGCGGTGTTGACGCCGAGCACGCTTCGATCCCGTCGCTGCTGCTCACCGGCGCGGTGCACCACCACCTGGTGCGGTGCAAGACCCGCACCCAGGTCGGGCTGATCGTTGAGGCCGCCGACGCCCGCGAGGTGCATCATGTCGCGCTGCTGATCGGCTACGGGGCGGCAGCGGTGAATCCCTACCTGGCGATGGCCACCGTGGAGGACCTCGCCGATCGGGGCATGTTGGGCGGCATCGACGGCAAGACCGCCACCCGCAACCTGATCAAGGCGCTGGGCAAGGGTGTCCGCAAGACGATGTCGAAGATGGGCGTGTCCACGGTGGCCTCCTACACCGGCGCGCAGATCTTCGAGGCGATCGGGCTCGGGCCGGAAGTGATCGACTCCTGCTTTACCGGCACCACGTCCCGGCTTGGCGGGGTCGGCTTCGACACGCTGGCCGACGAGGTCGCGATGTGGCACGACCGGGCGTTCCCAGCAGACGGGGTGCGCGCCCCGCACCGGGAGTTGGCGATCGGTGGCGACTACCAGTGGCGCCGCGAAGGCGAGGCGCACGTCTTCTCCCCCGCCACGGTGTTCAAGCTGCAGCACTCCACCCGGTCCGGCCGCTACGAGGTGTTCAAGGAGTACACCCGGCTGGTCGACGATCAGTCGAAGCGGCTGATGACGCTGCGCGGGCTGTTCACCTTCCGCGAGGGCCTGCGCCCGGCGGTGCTGATTGACGAGGTCGAGCCGGTGGAGTCGATAGTCAAGCGGTTCGCCACCGGCGCCATCTCCTACGGATCGATCTCCAAGGAGATGCACGAGACGTTGGCGATCGCGATGAACCGGTTGGGCGGCAAGTCCAACACCGGTGAAGGCGGCGAGGACGCCGACCGCTACACCCGCGATGCCAACGGTGACCTGCGCCGCTCAGCGATCAAGCAGGTGGCCTCCGGCCGGTTCGGGGTGACCAGCGAGTATCTGGTCAACGCCGACGATCTGCAGATCAAGATCTCGCAAGGCGCCAAGCCTGGCGAGGGCGGCCAACTACCCGGGACCAAGGTCTACCCGTGGATCGCCAAGACCCGGTACTCCACCCCCGGGGTGGGTCTGATCTCCCCGCCGCCGCATCACGACATCTACTCCATCGAGGACATCAAGCAGCTGATCCACGACCTGAAGAACGCCAACCCGCGGGCCCGCGTGCACGTCAAGCTGGTGTCCGAGGTTGGGGTCGGCACGGTGGCCGCCGGGGTGGCCAAGGCGTACTCCGACGTGGTGCTCATCTCCGGGCACGACGGCGGCACCGGCGCGTCGCCACTGTCATCGATCAAGCATGCCGGCACACCGTGGGAGCTGGGCCTGGCCGAGACCCAGCAGACGCTGATCGCCAACAAGCTGCGGGA
>JAICHZ010000403.1 GCA_025924655.1 Pseudonocardiaceae bacterium
ACCCCGCCATAGGCTGACATCACGCACGCCGCTCTCCTGTGCACCTGGTTCCTGTTCCTAGACAGCTCAGAAACCTAGACAGGAAGCGGCGTGTGGCCGTTCAGGCTCGCTCAGGCGCCCACAGGTACGTCAGGAGAGCCATCTTTCAGCACATTTCAATCAGCCGTTGGGGCTGCCTGTCGATGGTGCTGGAGGGTTCGTGATGTCGTTGCTCGATCCGTGTCTGATCCGCTCTCGAGGGCCAGCCGGGGAGCCGGTCGTCCGGCTCGGAATGCCGTTGGTCGATGACTATCTGGAGTTCCTGCAGGGCCGGTGTCGCCCGAACACGGTGTTGGCCGCGGCCTATGACTTGCGGGTGTTCTTCGCCGTGGTCGACAAGCCGCCGGCAGCGGTCACCTCGGCCGACGTGCTGGGGTTCATCACCGCCCAGCGCACCGGCCGCGACAGCCTCGATGCGGTGCAGCTGGTCCCGGGGGGCCAGGAACCGGCCGGGGTGGCGACCAGCACGGTGGCGCGCCGGTTGTCGACGATCTCGGGGTTCTTCGGCTATCTGCAGGCCCGCGGTGACGTGGCCGCGAACCCGGTCCCGCGCGGACTGCCCACCCGGCGCGAACGCAGCCGCCCCGGGCAAGGGGTGCCGCTGACCAGGCGGGTCCGCCGGCTGCCGCGGATCCTGACCCCGGCCGAGGTCGACGCGCTCACCGCCGCGCTGCGCACCCACCGGGACCGGGCGATGGTCGCCGCGATGGTGCTCGGCGGACTGCGCCGCTGCGAAGTCCTCGGGCTGCGGCTAGAAGACCTACGGCCCGCGGAGCGGCGGATCTTCATCGCCGATGGCAAGGGCGGCCACCAACGCCTGGTGCCGGTATCGGCCAGGTTCTTCGCCGCGGTCGCTGCCTACCTCGACGCCGAGCGGCCAGCCGGCGCCACCACCGACCGGGCCTTCGTCGTCCTCAAGGGACCGCACCGTGGCGGGCCGCTGTCGGTGCGTGGGCTGGACGAGATGCTCGCCGGCGCGAAACGACGCGCTGGGTTGAGCCATGCCACCTGCCACGAGCTGCGGCACACCTGCCTGACCCGGCTGCGGGAAGCCGGGATGGCACTGGAGGCGGTCCAGGCCCAGGCCGGGCACGCCTCGATCGAGTCCACCCGGATCTACCTGCACCTGGCCGATGACTGGCTCGCCAACCAATACCGTGCCGCCGCCGAGGTCCTCGACGCCCAGCTCTATGCCGGCGGTGACCGGTGACCGCGCCATCGGGAACTGCGCGGCCGCGAGGCAGCAACGGGATGGCGCCGCTACGGGCATGGACCGAGCTTGACCCGGTGGTCCCACAGATGGTGGCGACGATGCGCCGTTATCTGCAGCAGATCGGCTGCGTGCTGCGGCCGGGCAGCGTCACCGGCGCCGACCTGGCGCTGCGCTCATTCGCGGGCTTCCTGGTCGAGACCGCTCCAGGGATCGTCAGCACCACCCAGGTCACTCGCAGGCACATCGAGGACTACAAGCCCTGGCTCGCCAAACGCCCAGGACAGAACAAGACCCAGGTGACCACCGCGACGCTGGCGCACCGGCTCGGAACGCTGCGGATGTTCTTCGTCCGCATCGACGAGTGGGGCTGGGACCAAGCGCCACCACGGGTGCCGATGTTCCCCGGCGACCTGCCCCGCCAGGACCACCCGCTGCCCAAAGCACTCGACGACGCCGCGGCCACCAAGCTGTTGCGCGCCGCCCACAGCCACAAGCGGCTCCTGGTCCGGGTCACCGTCGAGGTGCTGCTGCGCACCGGGCTGCGGGTCGGGGAGTTCACCGCGCTGCCCGCAGACGCGGTGGTGCAGATCGGTGCCGCGCCCTGGCTGCACGTCCCGGTCGGCAAGCTGCGCGAGGACCGCTACCTGCCCCTGCATCCCCAGCTGGTCGAGCTGATCGACGACTACCGGCACAAGCACGTGGACCCCGGACATCCCTTGCTGCTGCCGCGGGAGAACGGCCGGGGCGCGGAGCGGCACTCGGTGACCCGGATCCTGAACAACGTCGCCGCCTCCGCGGGGCTGGGCCACATCCATCCCCACCAGCTGCGCCACACCCTGGCCACCCAGGCGATCAACCGCGGCATGTCCCTGGAGGCGATCGCGGCCATGCTGGGCCACCGCAGCCTGGACATGACCCTGCGCTACGCCAAGATCGCCAACCGCACGGTCGCCGATGAGTACTTCGCCGTCACCGACCAAGTCGACGCCCTCTACGCCCAAGCCCGTGCACTACCTGCCGACGCCATCGGTCCCAAGATGGCCAAGCTGCGACGTGAGCACCACCGGCTCCTCGGCAACGGGCACTGCACCAGACCCCAAGAACTCGACTGCGCCTTCGAGTCGATCTGCGAGAACTGCAGCTTCTTCCAGACCAGCATCGAGTTCCGACCCACCCTGCAAGCCCAACACGACGACGCCGCCACGAAGGACCAACACCAGCGCGCCGCGCTCTTCCAGCAGCTCCTCGACGGCATCAAGGAAGGCGAAGCATCATGAACAGCGACCGCCTCGATCACGTGCATAATGCCGCGATCCGCGCGGCCAACCCGGAACTGCCGCGATCCGCGCGGCCAACCCGGAACTGCCGCGATCCGCGCGGCCAACCCGGAACTGCCGCGATCCGCGCGGCCAACCCGGAACTG
>JAICHZ010000404.1 GCA_025924655.1 Pseudonocardiaceae bacterium
CCGAGTGTCGCTGTGCATGGTGCGATCAGTTCACCGCACCGCGCGGTACATGCCCCCGAAGCTTGCGCTGAGATTGTCCCGGTCAGCGGCCGGGCGCACTCTCATGTGCGGCATTCTGTTCGGCCGTCCGGACCTGCTCGACCCGCAGGTGCTGCTCGACGACATGCAGGCAATGATCAATGCGGTCGGCTTCACTCCCTCCCTGGCCACCGGCGAGAAGATCATCTTTGCTGGCCAGGTGCCCGACGTGCCGGTAACCATCGCGTGGGGATCGCGGGACTGGTTGATGCGGCGACCACGGGGCGAAGCGGTCATCCGGTTGATCCCGCACGCCCGGCTGCTGCGCCTGCCCGGTTGCGGGCACGTCCCGATGAACGACAATCCCGAGCTGGTGGCTCACGTCCTGCTCACCGGCAGCGATCACGGCGCGTAGCGCCTGCCGCAGCGGAACTCGTCCGTTCGGCGAAGCGAAGAGCGATCAGAATCAGCGGGTGTCGAGGATGAGGTAGCCCTCGGCCAAGCGGCCGTCTGGCAGGCCTGCGGCCTTGGCTTGCAGGGTGCCCCAGCTTCGCATCCGCTCCTCCAGGTTCGTCATGTGGGCAGTCTGGCTGGCGTGGGCGCGCAGAGCCGCGATCTTGCGGTGGAAGGTGTCGGTGATGTCGACGTAATGGTCAGCCCGGTCATTGGAGCTCGTTATCCAGACCTCGGGCACGGTATGTGCTTCCAGGCCCTCGGCGAGCAGCTCCGGATGGGCGTACGGGTTGCGGGCGTCGGGGTAGATCGCGCACAGGGCGGCTTCGCCGGTCGCCTGGTGATCGGGGTGGCTGACGTAGACGTTTCGCAGATCGCGTTGCGGAGACGGTACCACCACTCGGTCCGGGCGAGCCCGGCGGATGGCGCGGGTGATGTCGCGCCGCAGTGCAACACTCACGACCAGCTGGCCGTCCGGGTAGCCGAGGAACTCGACGTCCGTGACGCCCACCGCGGCAGCGGCCTTGCGCTGCTCGTCCTGCCGGATACCGGCGATCGCCGACCGGGGCACTGCCGGGTCGAAACCGCCGGCGTCGCCATCAGTCGCGATGCAGTAGGACACCTCGAGGCCCGCGTCGGTCCAGGTCGCGATCGTGCCGGCGGATCCGAAGTCCACGTCGTCTGGATGCGCCGCGACTACCAGGACTCGGTGCACCTCAGCTGGCACGGCACTCTCCTCACGTCGGCGTCACCAGCTGCCAACGTCCACGATCTCCGCAACCTTCCCTGACGTGCGGACGTGTCGCGGGGCCAGGGGCCTGCACCATGGCCACGGCTCGTCGATCATGATCACGGTTTGGGTGCCCAGAACGACACGGTATGTCGCCTACGGCACACAAACCGCGATCAGTGGGTCGCGGGCACGGTGCCAGGAGCCGTCGCGGGCACGGTCCCAGGAGCCACAGTGTGCGGAGCCGCCGCCGCGACGGGCAGTGGCTCGTCGGTCCACAGGTTGCGTAGCTGCGCGGCGTACTCAGTGAGGTCGTAGGACGAGCAGCCGGCGCCGCCGTAGCCGATGTAGTTTCCGCGGGCATCACGCCGGCCACCGGCCATCACCGCACCGATGCCGTGATGGGCGATCATGCTGCGGATGCCGGCGGTGATGTTGGCCACCGGATCGGTGATCGACCGGTTGGCCAGGCTGGGCAGCACGCAGGCTCTGAACGTATTGGGAATGGTCTGCATAAGCCCTTGCGAAGGGATGCCCGCCGCGGCGTTGCTGTCCCAGTTGTTGATCGCGTTGGGGTTACCGCCAGATTCGTGCATGATGATCGACTTGACGCCGGGTGCGAGGGCTTGGGGCAGTCCCATCAGTCCGAGAGCCTTGGCGATCCAACCGTCGAGGCTGTGGCTGTTGCCAGCTTGGTAAGGCTGCCCGAGACGGTTTTGCACGGCCTCCTGGTAGGCCGTCGCCCGGTCCGCCCGCTCGACGGCGCGGCGCAGCGCTGATACTCCGCTTGCGGCGTCACGCGGAAGGCCGATCTGCAAGATCTCGGGTTCCAACGACGGACCGGCCACCGCGGCCGGCGCGACGTCGGCGACCTGCTCAGCGGCCACAGCTGTCGCGGAATGCATCGAATGACCGGCGACGGCGAGAGCACCGGCTGCTACCGCTGCCGTCACCGCACGACCCCGTAGTGCCGGACCTGGCCGGGGCACGCGATGCGTGCCGCGAGGTTTGGAGTCGGGCGTGGGGGGGGATACCAGGGTCGGATGCTGCTGACAGCCGCGTGGAGAGCGGTGACGCGCCAACTGAGGTCCCTTCCGCGCCGGGATCTGGTGTGTGGAGCGGGCGTTCGAGCCGGGACACCCGGAAACGCCACCCTGCTCGCGACCAGATCGTGATCTACGACGGACGGAAAGTAACGGTAGGGCCACGGCGGCGGCAAACGGCGCACCTGCGGCGGAGTGTCGCTTGCGCCCGGTGTGGAAACCGGCGCGACAAGCGGTCAGAAACTGACGTGCCGCGCACTCGTGGAGCGAGCCCCAGCGGGCGATGAGCGGCGTGCGGCCGCGCAATCGGCGGCTGCCGTTACTCCGTTATCGCAGCGCCGGTTCGGTGTGTTACCGGCCGCGTCTGGCCGCGGCGCGACGGTAGACGAGTACTGCCCACAGCACCAGCGGAATCTGTAGCGGCAA
>JAICHZ010000405.1 GCA_025924655.1 Pseudonocardiaceae bacterium
CCAACCCGCGGTCAGCGCCTGGTCAGTCGGTTACGTGGCACGGCCACCGCTCACCTCGACATGAGTACCGACGAGCTCATGGCGTTGTTGCGTGACGACGACTGAAGTCGCCACCCTTGTCGATTCGAACGTGCTGCTCGACATCGTCCGGACCGATCCGGCATGGTCATCCTGGTCAGGGCAGGCTCTAGCCCGGGTGGCCGATGAGGGCCCGGTGGTAATCAACTCGATCATTTACGCGGAGGTGTCGGCGACCTACGCCACCGTGGAAGAAGCTGACGCGGTGCTGGTCGGCCCGGCATTCGTGCGAGCTGAGGTGCCGTGGCCTGCGGCGTTCCTCGCCGGCCGGTGTCACGTCGAGTACCGGCGACGCGGTGGTACTCGGGCTAGGACGCTGCCGGATTTCTTCATCGGAGCGCATGCCGCAGTGCTCGGGATGCGACTGCTCACCAGAGATCCCAGCAGGTACCGCACGTACTTTCCTACCATCGAGATCATCGCTCCGGTGACCGGTCGCTAGGCTCCCTGCTTCCCGTCACCCTACTGAGGAGAATGAGCTGTTGTGAGTGAGCGCACCCTGGTCCTCATCAAACCCGACGGCGTCGGCCGTGGCCTGGTCGGCGAGATCATCGCCAGGATCGAACGCAAGGGTTTGACGCTGGCCGCGTTGGAATTGCGCATGGTCTCGCACGAGCTGGCTGCGCAGCACTACGCCGAACACATGGACCGGCCGTTCTTCGGCTCGTTGCTGGAGTTCATCACCTCCGCGCCGGTGGTGGCCGCCGTGGTGGAGGGCGAGCGGGCGGTGGCGGCGTTCCGGCAGCTGGCCGGTGGCACCGATCCGGTGGACAAGGCCGTCCCAGGCTCGATCCGTGGTGATCTAGCGCTGGAGACCCAGTCGAATCTGGTACACGGCTCGGACTCGGTCGACTCCGCCAAGCGCGAGATCGCACTGTGGTTCCCCGAGCTGTAGCGTCGGTGAACGCTATGGCAGGTACGTCGGTATTCGAGCAGCTTGAGCCGCTGTTGCCGCGGGTTTCCAAGCCGGTGCAGTACGTCGGCGGCGAGCTCAACGCCACGGTGAAGGACTGGGACACCACCACGGTGCGCTGGGCGTTGATGTACCCCGACGCCTATGAGGTCGGGCTACCCAACCAGGGGATCATGATCCTCTACGAGGTGCTCAACGAGCAGCCCGACGTACTCGCTGAGCGGACCTACGCGGTCTGGCCGGATCTCGAGGCGCTGATGCGTGAGCATGGCGTCCCGCAGTTCACCGTGGACTCGCATCGTGCCGTGGCGGACTTTGACCTGCTCGGGGTGTCCTTCGCTACCGAGCTGGGCTACACCAACCTGCTGACCGCGCTGGACCTCGCCGGCATCCCGCTGCACGCGAGACAGCGCACCGACGATCATCCCGTCGTCATCGCGGGAGGACACGCTGCGTTCAACCCAGAGCCGATCGCCGACTTCATCGATGCCGCCGTTGTGGGAGATGGTGAGGAGGCGGTTCTGGAGATCACCGCGGTGGTGCGGGACTGGAAGGCGCAGGGGTGTCCCGGTGGGCGCCCGGAACTGCTCGAGCGGCTGTCCACGATCGACGGCGTCTACCTGCCGGGCTGTTATGACGTCAGCTACCTTCCTGACGGTCGGATCGCCGAGGTGGTCGGCACCACCGAACGCGCGGCACAGCGGGTGGCCAAACGCACCACCATGGACCTCGACGAGTGGCCCTACCCGAAGCAGCCGCTGGTGCCGATCGCGGAGACCGTGCACGAGCGGATGAGCGTGGAGATCTTCCGCGGCTGCACTCGCGGGTGCCGGTTCTGCCAGGCGGGGATGATCACCCGTCCGGTGCGGGAACGGTCGATCCAAGGTATCGGCGAGATGGTCGAGCATGGTCTGGCGGCTAGCGGGTTCGACGAGGTCGGCCTGCTGTCGCTGTCCAGTGCGGACCACTCGGAGATCCGCGAGATCACCAAGGGGCTCGCCGACCAGTACGAGGGCACCGGCACCGGCCTGAGCCTGCCGTCGACTCGGGTGGACGCCTTCAACGTCGACCTCGCCAACGAGATCTCCCGCAACGGCCGCCGTTCCGGCTTGACGTTCGCTCCCGAGGGCGGATCCGAGCGGATCCGCCGGGTGATCAACAAGATGGTGTCCGAGGAGGACCTCATCCGCACGGTCTGCACCGCGTTCGGCGCGGGCTGGCGGCAGGTGAAGCTGTACTTCATGTGCGGGCTGCCCACCGAGACTGACGATGACGTGCTGGAGATCGCCCATATGGCGCATCGGGTGATCCGGGCCGGCCGGGAGGCCAGCGGCAGCAAGGACGTCCGGTGCACGATCTCAATCGGCGCCTTCGTGCCCAAGCCGCACACCCCGTTTCAGTGGGCGGCCCAGGAGCATCCCGACGTCGTTGACCAGCGGTTACGAAAGTTGCGAACCGAAATCAACTCGGACCGCAAGATCGGCCGCAACGTGGGTATGCGCTATCACGACGGCAAACCATCGCTGATCGAGGGATTACTGTCGCGCGGGGACCGGCGGGTCGGCCGGGTGATCGAGCGAGTGTGGCGTGACGGTGGCCGCTTCGACGGCTGGAGCGAACACTTCCGCTACGACCGGTGGGTCGCGGCGTGTGCAGCCGAGCTAACACCGCTGGG
>JAICHZ010000406.1 GCA_025924655.1 Pseudonocardiaceae bacterium
CCACGAGCAGATCCCGTCGGCGATTGTCGACGCGCGGCCGTGGACCCTGCCCGAGCACAGCACGACACCCAACGAGCCACTCCTACCGCGGCACCTGCGGTTGCACGACCTGTTCGACAGCCAGGAGTGGAAACGCCACGACGTGGTGACTGCCCGGCGGCTGGTGCTCGGTAACGCCGACGTGCGGATCTGCTACGTCGTCGCGGGTGAGGTGTCGCCGTTGTATCGCAACGCGGTGGGCGACGAATGCATCTACGTCGAGTCCGGCTCGGCAACGGTGCAGACGGTCTTCGGTGCGCTTGAGGTCGCGACGGGCGATTACGTCGTGCTGCCGCGCGGCACCACCCACCGGTGGGTGCCTAACCCGGAAGAGCCCCTTCGCGCGTACTGCATCGAGGCGAACAGTCACATCGCCCCGCCGTCGCGCTACCTGTCGCGGTTCGGGCAGTTCCTGGAGCATGCGCCGTACTGCGAGCGGGACCTGCGAGGCCCCGGCGCGCCGGAGGTGATCGAGGGCACCGACGTAGAGGTCCTGATCAAGCACCGCGGCGCCACAGGAGTAACCGGCACCATCTACACCTACCCGCGACACCCTTTCGATGTGGTCGGCTGGGACGGCTGCCTGTACCCCTACGCGTTGAACATCGCCGACTTCGAGCCGATCACCGGCCGCATCCACCAGCCACCGCCCGTACACCAGGTCTTCGCCGGCACCGGTTTCGTGATCTGCAATTTCGTGCCCCGCAAGGTCGACTACCACCCGCTGGCCGTACCCGTGCCCTACTACCACTCCAACGTCGACTCCGACGAGGTCATGTTCTACTGCGGTGGCGACTACGAGGCGCGCAAGGGCAGCGGAATCGGTCTGGGATCGGTCTCGCTGCATCCCGGCGGCCACTCGCACGGCCCGCAGCCGGGCGCGGTCGAGCGCAGCCTCGGGGTCGAGTCCTTCGACGAGCTGGCGGTCATGGTGGATACCTTCCGCCCGCTGGAGCTGGGCGAGGGTGGCACTGCCTGCGAGGACCCGGCGTACCCGTGGAGCTGGTCGGGACGGGGCCCAGCCAGGTGACTTCCTGGACCGGAGTGGCGGCCGAGCATCCGTTCGGCCTGCACACGCTGCCCTACGGCGTCTTCACCGACGCGGTCGACTCGCCGCCGCGGGTCGGGGTGGCGGTGGGCGACGCCATCCTCGACCTCACGACCGCCACCAGGGATCTGCTGCCCGAGCGCGCCGCGCTGTTTCACAGTGGCAGCCTGGATGCGTTGCTGGCTGCGGGACGCCAGACCTGGACCATCGTCAGGCAGACGCTGGTCCGCTGGCTGACCGACGATCGGCACGCCGGGGTGCTGACGCCGCTGCTCCTGCCGGCCACCGATGTCACGATGCAGCTGCCGTTCACCGTCGCCGACTACGTCGACTTCTACTCGTGTGAGCAGCACGCGGCCAACGTCGGGCGGATGTTCCGCCCTGCCCAGTCACCGCTACCGGCGAACTGGCGGCACCTGCCGGCCGGCTATCACGGCCGGTCCGGCACCGTTGTGGTCTCCGCAACACCGATCACCCGGCCGCGCTGCCAGCGGCGGCTGCCCGAGGGCACCGTCACCTTCGGTCCGTCGACCGCGCTGGACTTCGAAGCCGAAATCGGGTTCGTCATCGGCACGCCGTCGGCGCTGGGCCGGCCCGTCCCGCTCACCGACTTCGCCGACCACGTGTTCGGGGTATGCCTGGTCAACGACTGGTCCGCCCGGGATATCCAGTTCTGGGAATCCGCCCCGCTCGGACCGTTGCTCGGCAAGTCCTTCGCCACTTCGATCTCCCCGTGGGTGGTCCCGCTGGATGCGCTGGGCGCTGCGCGGATCCAGCCGCCGGTACGGGAACCGCCCCTACTGCCCTATCTCGATGACACCGGCACCGAGCCCTGGGGGTTGGACATCACGCTGGAGGTCCGGTTCAACGGGCAGCTGGTGTCCCGCCCGCCGTTCGCCGGGATGTACTGGACGGCCCCGCAGCAGCTCGCCCACCTCACCAGCAACGGCGCGTGCCTGCGCACGGGCGACCTCATCGCCTCCGGCACGGTCAGCGGCGCCGCGCCGGACCAGCGAGGCTGCCTGCTCGAACTCAGTTGGAACGGCTCGGCGCCACTGACTCTCGCTGACGGCTCCACCCGCAGCTTCCTCGCCGACGGCGACGAGGTGTCGATCACTGCGACCGCGCCCGGCCCGCAGGGCACCAGCATCGGACTGGGCGAGGTCCGCGGGCGGATCAGTCCCGCGCTGGCCGACGGTGCAACGCGGTTAGACGACCCCAGTTGAGCGCTGGCAGTCGACGCAGTAGTCTGCTAATTGGCACTCTGGTCACCAGAGTGCCAGCAACGGCCCGGGCCGCCTCGACCCCCGCGACGGCGAGGTGGCAGGAGCCAGCATCAGACAACCTGCCAGCTCTTCGAAGACCCCAAAAAGTGGAGGTCATACCGTGGCGAGCGTGAACATCAAGCCGCTCGAGGACAAGATCGTCATTCAGGCCAGCGAGGCTGAAACGACGACCGCGTCCGGCATCGTCATTCCGGACACCGCCAAGGAAAAGCCCCAGGAGGGCAAGGTCCTTGCGGTGGGCCCGGGTCGCGTCAATGACACCGGCACCCGCATCCCGATGGATGTGAG
>JAICHZ010000407.1 GCA_025924655.1 Pseudonocardiaceae bacterium
CCTCGGGCGAAGTGCGCGCAACCGAGGTCGACCTAAACGAGATGCTCGCCCGCTTACGTGAGACGGGCCTGCCAGGACAATCTCACGAAGACGCCCTGCGTCGCGCGACAGAGCGCGCCGAAGAAGTACGTCGGAACGCCGCAGAAGCACGTCGGAACGCCGAAGAGGACGCCGAACGCCGGCGGGCCAAAGAGTCGTGGTCTCGGCGCGCCTACGAATTCGACGAGCGAACGACCTCGCAGCGCCCCCGAGCGGCAGAGCGAACGACGCTCGAACCCCTAGGCGTCCCTAAGCCTCGCAGCGGGCCCGGAACCAGAAGCAAGAGCACAAAACTGAGTAAACCGCCAAAGGTGCCGCCGACGGTCAGCCTCGATGCTGCGGTCCGCCAAGCGCTCGGTATCGATGTTCGCATGGGGGCGCTTGGTGTTGACGCACCTCCGCTGCGCTTAGGTCGAACTGACCGTGTGAAGGTCGTCATCTCCCGGGCCACTCTCGCGAAACAACTTGTCGCCACCCTGGTCGCGGAATCCCAGGTGCCCACTGTCGAGGCCATCAAGACGTCAGCAATCATGCGCGTGAATCTCATCGGTGCAGCGTTTGAGATCACGAGGCTGAACCCACCTGACGGTGAACAGCTGGTCTCGGAGACGGCCGTGTGGGAGTTCGACGTGGTGCCCAAGGCATCAGGCACTCAGAAAATGACCGTGTCTGCCTCCATGCGGATCCCGGTGCGCGGGTTCGGCGAGAAGACAGTAAGCGTTCCCTCCCTAGAGCGAGAGTTCAGTGTTGAAGTTGATCGCATCTACGCCAGCCGATCCTTCGTGCGCCGCAACTGGAAGTATGTCGTAACAACCACCGTCGCTGCAGCAGCGGTAGTCGTCGCCTTGATTGCTGCCGTTTGGCAGCGCTAATCAGCCTAGGGAGGCCTCCAGTTTCCGCTCGCCGGGGTAGGTGACGGACCGCATAGAAACCGATACCTTCGATTTGTTCGTCATCGTGCCGAGGGGGGCGCTTCATGGATACAGAGCGCTGGCTCTTAGCCCGAATCCACGGGTCGGTGGCGGTGTTGGGCGCGCCGTAACGCGCAGATGCCCTTCGTGCGTTGAGGATTGTTCTTGCGACGGAAGAATCCTTGACCGAACGAGAGGGCATCTGACAGGTGCGAGCATCTCATGACTTGAGCCGGGTGTCAGTGAGCTTCACCGAGGCGAATCTGGTGCCGAACGCCGGGCTGGTGACGGCCGCGGCGCTGGCGCAGCGGATCGGGTTGGGCGAGCTGGTCGATCAGCGGCTCCGGCTGGCCACGGAGGGCGCGAGCAGCGGCGCGAAGGCGCTCACGGTGGTCGGGTCGATGCTCGCCGGCGGCGACAGCATCGATGACACCGCCCGGCTCCGCGCGGGAGCGGCCGGTGACCTGTTCGACGACACGAGGGCGCCCTCGACGGTCGGGTGCTGGTTGCGGGCGCACAAGTGGTCGAATGTCCGGGAGCTCGACGCGGTGAGCCGGGAGCTGCTGGCCCGGTTGTGGGCCGCCGGCGCCGGCCCAGAGAACCTCACCGGGCCGTTGACGATCGACCTGGACTCCTCGATCGTGCCGGTCTACGGGCGCGGGAAGCAGGGTGCCGCGTTCGGCTACACAGGGGTCCGTGGCTACCACCCGCAGTTCGCGACCTGCGCGTCCACGGGGATGGTGCTGTTCAGTCGGCTCCGGGGCGGGTCCGCGGGGGCGGCCCGGGGTGCGAAGTCGTTCCTGACCGAGACCGTGTCCCGGGTCCGCGGTGCCGGAGCGACCGGCCAGCTGACGGTCCGCGCGGACAGCGCCTTCTACAGCCGCGCCGTGCTCGGCACCGCGGTCAAGCTCGGAGTCCAGTTCTCGGTCACCGCCAGGCAGGACAAGAAGATCCGCGCTGCCATCGACGCCATTCCCGAGGCGGCGTGGACACCGATCCCGTACTGGCTCTCCTCCCCCGAAGTCTCCGGAGCCGACGTCGCGGAGACCTCCTACACGGCATTCTCCGGCAAGGACGCCATCCCGGTCCGGCTGATCGTGCGCCGGGTCCGACCCACACCGGGTTCCCAGCTGGCGTTGTTCACCACCTGGGACTACCACGCGTTCGTGACCAACCGACCCGGTGACGTCCTCGAGGTCGAGGCCGACCACCGTCGGCACGCGGTCGTCGAACAGCGGATCGCCGAGCTCAAGAGCGCCGGCCTCGCCCACCTACCCTCGAAGTCGTTTATGGCCAACGCTGCGTGGCTCGCCCTCACCGTCATCGCCCACAACCTCGGACGAGCAGTCGGGATCCTCGCCGGACACGACCTGGAGAAGGCCACCGCGGGCACACTGCAACGGCGGGTGTTCACCGTCCCCGGCCGGCTCGTGCACAGCGGACGACGCCGACATCTACGACTACCCGCCTCTTGGCCATGGGCACATGCCATCGAACACGCCCTCCAGCGGATCGGGGCAATCCCACTCCGCTGCTGAACCATGGTCCACGACCCGACCACCAGGACCTCGGAGAAGCCGGCAGACCGGCAGGACCCGTCTGCCCAATCAGACGAACCCACGCCACCGCCTCGATCACCACCGACTGCTGCGTC
>JAICHZ010000408.1 GCA_025924655.1 Pseudonocardiaceae bacterium
AACTGCTGGCCGCTGCGGGTCTAGCCACCGCGGGCGCGGACGGGTACGAGGCCGATGACGTGATCGGCGCGCTGGCCGCAGCCGAGCGCCGCGACCCCGTCGAGGTTGTCAGCGGCGACCGGGACCTGTTCCAGGTGGTGCGCAGCGAGCCGACTCCAGTGCGGGTGGTCTACGTCGGGCGGGGGCTGGCCAAAGCCGAGGTGATCGGCCCCGCCGAGCTCGCAAGCCGCTACGGGCTGCCGGAAACCGGCGCCGGGCGAAGCTACGCGGATCTGGCCGCGCTGCGCGGTGACCCGTCCGATGGGCTGCCCGGGGTCCCCGGAGTCGGCGAGAAGACCGCCGCCACGCTGATCAGCCGGTTCGGCTCGGTGGAAGGACTGCTCGCGGCGCTGGATGATCCGCAATCGGCGCTCGCCGCGGGGATCCGGGCCAAGCTCCGGACGTCCCGGGACTACCTGGAGGTGGCCCCCAGCGTCGTGCGGGTGGCCACCGACGCCCCGGTGCGCAAGGATCGCGACGACACGCTGCCCGCAGAACCCGCCGATCCGGCCGGGCTCACCGCGCTGCAACAGACATGGGGTCTGGGCACCGCAGTGGACCGCCTCGTCGCAGCGCTTGCAGCTCAACGCTGATCGGCGTCCTGCGCGAGCAAGTCGCCAGCCTTCTCCCCGATCATCATGATGGTGATGTTCGGATTGACCGCCGGCAGCAACGGCATGGCGGACGCGTCGGCGACGCGCAGCCCGGTCACACCCCTGACCCGCAGCCGCGCATCGAGCACGGCCGCCGGATCGTCGGCGGCACCCATCCTGGCCGTGCCCGCAGGATGGTAGACCGTGTTGTGCGTCTTGCCGACGTAGTCGATCAGCTCGTCGTCGGTGACCGCGTCCGAGCCGGGTGCCAGTTCCCGTTCTATCCAGCTCCGCAACGCCGGCTGCGCGGCGATCCGCCGGGCCAGCCTGATCCCGGCGAGCATCACAGCCAGGTCGTGGCCCTGCGGATCGGTGAAATAGCGGGGGTCTACTTTCGCCCGGTCCCGGAAGTCGCGTGATCGCAGCCGGACCGTTCCCCGGGACCGGCCACGGGTGACGTTCGGTGTCAGGCAAAAGCCGTTGGACGTGGTCGGGTAGCCCCATCGCACGGTGTTCATGTCGAAGGGCACGCAACCGTAGTGCATCATCAGGTCGGGCCGGTCAAGGCCCGGTTCGGTCCGGGTGAACAGGCCTATCTCCCACCACTGGGTGGAGCGGGTGACCATTGGCCGCGACGCCTCCCACATCACCAGGCCCTCGACGTGGTCGTCGAGGTTGGATCCGACGCCGGGACTGTCGACCAGCACGTCGATGCCGATTTCGCGCAGGTGCTCTGCCGGGCCGATGCCGGACAGCATCAGCAACTTGGGAGTATCGATCGCTCCTGCGGACAGGATCACCTCCCGCCGGGCGTGCACCGTGGCGTAGCGACCCGATTCGAGATACTCGACACCGGTCGCCCGCTTGTGGGCGTCGAAGAACACGTGTCGGACCCAGGAGTCGGTGCGCACGACCAGGTTGCGCCGCCGACCAATGATCGGGTGCAGATACCCAAGTGAGGATGAGACGCGAGTGTTGTCCTCGTCGGCGTTGATCTGGAAGAAGCCGGCTCCCTCGGTGACCGTGGTGCCCTCGTTGAAGCGCACGGTGGGCAACCCGACCGCGGCCGCGGCGGTCAGCACCGCGACACCGCACGGGTCGTGCGGCGGGATCTGGCGCAGCGTCACCGGGCCGGCGCGGCCGTGATGATCGCCAGGACCGTCGTTGTTCTCCAACCGCGCGATCAGCGGCCAACACTCGTCGGCGCTCCAGCCGGTGCACCCCATCGCGGCCCACTCATCGAGGTCCTCGCGTGGCGTCCAGAACGCGATGCAGGAATTGTGCGACGAGCAGCCCCCGAGCACCCTGGCGCGAGAATGCCGCACGAAGCTGTTGCCGTGAGCTTGCGGCTCGATCGGGTAATCCCAGTCATAACCGGACCCGAGCAGCTGCGGCCACCGCTCCAACTCCAGGATCCTCGGATCGCCGACGTCGGACGGGCCGGCCTCGAGCAGACACACCGTGACCGATGGATCCTCCGACAGCCGGGCCGCCAGCACGCACCCCGCCGAACCACCGCCGACGACGACATAGTCGTACTCTTCGAGGCCGTTCATGCCTCGATCCTCGCTAGGCTCGCTGGCGGATGCATACTCGCCGACATGAGGTTTCGCACGACCGTCGAACTAGGCGGGAAGACAGCGACCGGTCTACCGGTTCCCGACGCCGTCGTGGGTGCGCTGGATCGAGGAGGCTAAGAAAGCCGATACTCGCCGCGCCCGAGTCACCAAGACGATCGAAGCGCTGCGCGCAGGCAAACGGTCCCGCTGAAGGACCCGCTGGAATATTGAGAGGGGCCCGGGCTTATCGAGACTCAGTCGCTAAGCGCACACCCAGCCCGACCATCACTGCTCCAGTGAATCGTTCCATGCCGCATTGCACCCGGGGTTTGAGAAGGGTGCGGGCTCGATCAATGGTGAAGGCCAAGGTGGAGAACCACAGCACAT
>JAICHZ010000409.1 GCA_025924655.1 Pseudonocardiaceae bacterium
GACCTCCGCATCGCGCAGGAAACCCCGCTCACGGGCCACCCCGGTGAGCATGTCGCGCAGCTGCTTTCGCCCGCGATGTAGCCGCGACATCACAGTCCCGATCGGGGTACCCATGATCTCGGCGATCTCCTTGTACGCAAAACCTTCAACGTCGGCCAGGTAGACGGCCATCCGGAAGTCCTCCGCCAGCTGGCTCAAAGCATCCTTGACGTCGGAGTCGGGCAGCCGGTCGAGCGCATCCATCTCGGCCGAGCGCAAACCCGCCGAGGTGTGTTGGGCAGCCTGAGCCAGCTGCCAGTCGGTGATCTCCTCAGTGGGTTGCGCCACCGGCTGGCGCTGCCGCTTGCGGTACCCGTTGATATAGGTGTTGGTGAGGATGCGGTACAGCCATGCCCTGAGGTTCGTGCCGGCCCGGAAGGATGCGAAGGCGCCGTAAGCCTTGAGGTAGGTCTCCTGTACGAGGTCCTCGGCGTCGGCCGGGTTACGAGTCATCCGCAGCGCGGCAGCGTAGAGCTGGTCGAGCAGAGGCATGGCATCACGCTCGAAGCGCGCAGTGCGCTGCTCCGGCGTCTCCGGGACGCCCTGATCCTCGACACTGTGATCTTCGACACCCTGGTCGGCGCTGTCCGTCGGCACCGGCTCCTCACCTATGGCCGTAGGGCGGCCTGGCACGGTAGTCCTTTCAGAGCGTGGTTGCGCACGGCTGGGCTCAGTAGGACTAGCTTCGGGCAGGCTGGGCTGCGCGGGTTCTGCACCGTCGGCTTGCACCACTCCGACCACCCCCATGCCCAGATATGCATTGGTGGTCGAGGGTACGCGCCCACCGGGCGTCCGGCCCAGCGCACCGGACCTGCGTTTCGAGGGTGGGCGCCGCTGCGCTACCCGGTAGCGGGTTTGTTGAGCTGTTGATACCACGCGGCAAAGCAACGCCCCGGTTGGCGTCGACATTCCACGAACATGATCACCGCTGTAACCACTGCGCCACGGCGCGTTGCACCGCTGCGGGATCTGCCTTGAGCGAGTGGTCTCCGGGCAACAGCACGACCTCCCGGCCAGCGGCGGGTTCCGGACGGCCGAAGGGATCCCGCTCGCCCTGCACGACCAGCACCGGCACGTCCACCCCGTCCAGTTCATCCATCCGGCTGCGCTCCGGGCGCCCCGGTGGGTGCACGGGGAAGGCCAGGCACAACACCGCCGCCGCACCCCCCGCTGCTGCGGTGCGGCACGCCACCCTGGCTCCCGAAGAGCGGCCCCCGAAGATCAGCGGCAGGCCGGCGAGCACCGCGTCCGACAGATAATTCACCACCGCCAGCCACGCCAGGTCGAGCTGCCTGGCCGGTGCCGGCGCGCGCCGCCCGGCGACCCGGTAGGGCTGCGTGACCAGCGCGACATGCATCCCCGCGCAGGTCGCCGCCATGGTGGCGGCCACCAGGTCAGGCGCGTCGGTAGAGCCGCCCGCACCGTGCCCGAGCAGCACTGCCGCCCCAGGCCCGACCGGCGGATCTTGCGGACAGTGCAGCTCGACGAGTGCCGGACCGGATGGCGTCGGTACAGTCAGCCCAGTCACCGCACCTGGTCCAGATCCAGCAGCGCGGGCTGCTCCGGCGCGACCGGTTCGACTAGCTCAGGGCCGTCCTGCCGAACGTGGTTCACCGCCCTGGATACCGGCCTCAATTCGAGGCAACGGATTAAATCCTCAGGCGGCGGCGCGAGCAGCTGCCCGGGATCGTCGGAATCCGGATCGAGCCAGGCCTGCCATGCCTCAGCCGGCAGGATCAGCGGCATCCGGTCGTGGATCTCGGCGAGCGGGCCCACCGCCTCGGTGGTCAACACCGCGCAGGTCACCAGCGGGGGCGCTGGGTCGTCCGGGCGCCGCCACGTCGACCACAGTCCGGCCAGGGCTAGCCCAGCGCCGTCCGCTCGGGTGATGAAAAACGGCTGCTTATGGCCCCCTCCGCGCTGCCACTCATACCAACCGTCGGCGGGTAGCAGGCAGCGGCGCCTGGCCACCGAGTCGCGGAACGCGGGCTTGTCGGCGGCGGTCTCGGCCCGAGCATTGATCAACCGGGAGCCGACCGCCGGGTCCTTGGCCCAATGCGGCACCAGTCCCCAGCGCATCACCCTGATACTGCGCACCGACCGGTCCGGATCGGGAACACTCTGCAGATCGCGCGGATGCCGGGTCACCACCGACAACACCGGAGTGGTCGGCGCGACGTTGTAGTGCGCCCCCGGTGCCACGCCATCGGTGGCGTCTACCGCATCGAAGTCGACAGCCAGCGTCGCCGGATCCCTGGTCGAGGCGTATCTACCGCACATAGCGTCATCGTGGCACGACCAGTACACCAGCCGGGTACGCAATGATGGCACCATGACGACTGTCACTGCGCCGCCGTGGCCCGCGCCGTTGGCGCGCGGACCGGTGCGAGCCACCGTCACCGTGCCGGGATCGAAGTCGATCACGAACCGGGCGCTGCTGCTGGCCGCGCTGGCCGGCACCGGCGGCACCATCCGGGGAGCGCTGCGCAGCCGGGACACCGACCTC
>JAICHZ010000410.1 GCA_025924655.1 Pseudonocardiaceae bacterium
CAGCGCGCGGATCCGGTCGAACGCGCGGGCCAGTGAGTGCGTGGTGGCGGCGACCTGCTGGCGCAGCGTGTCGGTCTCCCGGTCCAGCCGGTCGTACCGCTCGGCCCACCGGGCATGCGCCTCCCGATCGTCGCACCCGTGACACGGATGCACCCGCAGCGCCCGGCGCAGAGCGGCGAGCTCGGCGTCGTCAGCCGCCTCACTGCGCCGTCGGGGCCGGAACGGTGCCGAAATACCGGTCTCCCGCAGCGCCGAGGCGAGGTCCCGGCGCACCCGAGGAACCCGGTGCTCAACCCGCTTGGGTAGCCGCATCCGGCCCAGTACCTCGACCGGGGCCGGGAAGTCGGCCATCGACAGCCGGCCCGCCCAGCGGTCCTCGGTGAGCAGCAGCGGGCGGGGATCGTCGACTGGGCCGTCACCGGGATCGATCACCACGGCCAGACCCGACCGGCGCCCGCCGGACACCACGATCACGTCGCCACGCTTGAGTTGGCCCAGCGACGCCGCCACCTCGGCGCGCCGCGCTGCACCACCGAGACGGGCCAGGGCGCGCTCCCGCTCCGAGATCTGCCGGCGCAACCGGGCGTACTCGGCGAAATCACCCTGATCGCAGACCATCGCCTCGGCGTAGCCAGCCAGGCCCTCGGCGTTGCGGTCGATCCGGCGGGCCATGCCCACCACTGAGCGGTCGGCCTGGAACTGCGCGAAGGACTGTTCGAGCAGCGCTCGCCCGGCGGCCACCCCGACCCGATCGACCAGGTTGACGGCCATGTTGTAGCCAGGCCGAAACGAGCTGCGCAGCGGGTAGGTGCGGGTCGACGCCAGCCCAGCAACCTGCGTCGGGTCCATGCCTGGTTGCCACAGCACCACCGCATGGCCCTCGACGTCGATGCCGCGCCGGCCGGCCCGTCCGGTGAGCTGGGTGTACTCACCGGGGGTGAGATCGACGTGGGCTTCCCCGTTGTACTTGACCAACCGTTCCAGCACGACGGTGCGGGCCGGCATGTTGATCCCCAACGCGAGGGTTTCGGTGGCGAACACCGCTCTGACCAACCCGCGGACGAACAGGTCCTCCACGGTCTCCTTGAACGCTGGCAGCATCCCGGCGTGGTGCGCGGCGACACCCCGCTCCAGCGCGTCGCGCCATTCCCAGAAGCCCAGCACACCGAGGTCACCCTCCGGCAGATCAACCGTGCGAGTGTCCACCACACGGCGGATCTGCTCAGACTCCTCAGGGGTGGTCAATCGCAGCCCGCTGCGGATGCACTGGTTCACCGCTGCTTCGCAGCCGGCCCGGCTGAAGATGAAGGTGATCGCCGGGAGCAAACCATCACGGTCCAATCGCGCCACCACGTCCACCCGGGCCGGTGGCCGGAATCGGGGTCCGCCGTGCCGCGGCCGATCCCACCCGCTGCGCCGTTCCACCTCCTGGACGCGCCTCACCAGGTGCGGGTCGACGGTGAGTCGGCCGTCGGTGGTGTTGTCAGCGAACAGGTCGAACATCCGCGAGCCGACCATCATGTGCTGCCACAGCGGCACTGGACGGTGCTCGTCGACCACTACTGCGGTGTCGCCGCGTACGTCGACCAGCCACTCGCCGAACTCCTCGGCGTTGCTCACCGTGGCGGACAATCCGACCAACCGCACGCTGTCCGTCAGGTTGAGAATCACCTCTTCCCACACCGCGCCGCGGAACCGGTCGGCGAGATAGTGGATCTCGTCCATCACGACGTAGGCCAGCCCGTCCAGAGTGGACGACCTGGCGTAGATCATGTTGCGGAGCACCTCGGTGGTCATCACGACCACGGATGCGCCGCCGTTGATCGAAGTGTCCCCGGTGAGCAGGCCGACGCCGTCCGCGCCATACCGGACCGCCAGGTCGGTGTACTTCTGGTTGGACAAAGCCTTGATCGGTGTGGTGTAGAAACATTTGCCCCCTTGCGCCAGGGCCAGATGCACCGCGAACTCCCCGACCACGGTCTTGCCCGCGCCGGTGGGCGCGCAGACCAGTACCCCGTGACCTGCCTCGAGCGCTTCGCATGCGTCGCGCTGAAAGGCGTCAAGCTGGAAGGGCAGGGCGCCGGCGAACTCATCGAGGTGCGGGAAGGCGACCCGCCGGCTGGCCGCTGCGTACGCCTCGGCGGGAGAGTTGGCCACCGTCCCAGGCTAGGCGACGACGGTGAGCGCTCCAGGTTCGCAGTGCACAGTCACCGGCAGGGTGCCCTGTGGTTCACCGTCGGCGTAGACGGGCCAGCCCGGGTCGCCGTCGATGCGTACGGTTTCGGCGCGTAAGACGGTCACCTCCGGCTCGTGCACGTGGGCACCGGTGCGCAGCGCGGGGAACACCCGCAGCAGCCGGCGCCGGCTCACCGCGGCGATGACGATCACGTCGAGCAGTCCGTCGGCCAGCGTGGCGTCCGGGCAGATTCGCAACCCACCGCCGTAGCTGGACCCGTTGCCGACCGCGACCAGGATCGCCTCCAGCGCCACCTCGGCGGTCTCGGTGCGCACCCGCACCGGTCTCGG
>JAICHZ010000411.1 GCA_025924655.1 Pseudonocardiaceae bacterium
CCCGGTCACTGGCCGAAGAGATGCCCTTGCCCTGGCAGCAGCAGATGGCCTACCTCATCGATGAGCTACATCGGACCTATGGCGATCTGGCGTGGCCCATCTATCGGGTAGTGCCCAGCCGAGTCGAACGGTTGGTCGACCTGGACGAAGGCCAGCTGGCCGAGGCCGGTTACCTGCTGGAGATCGACACCACTGGAGAGCTGGTGTACCGGGACCGCAACGACGTCGTCGTAACGGATCCGCAGTGCCGGGAGGTCCTGGTGTCTTGCCTGGATCCGATACCCCGCCGTCCGCCAGCCATCAGCCCGTGACCCAGGCGGACCTGTCCCAGCTGACGATCGGCGTGCTCGGCGGTACTGGTCCGCAGGGTCGGGGGTTGGCCTACCGGTGGGCGCTGGGCGGGCTGCGGGTGGTGATCGGCTCCCGGGAACCTCCTCGGGCCGAGACGACTGCGGCCCTGGTGGGGGAGCGGGCCGGCTTCCCGCAGGTGCGCGGTGCGAGCAATGCCGGCTGCGCGGCCGAGGCAGATCTGGTCGTGGTGGCGGTGCCCTTCGACGGCCACGCCGCGCTGCTCACATCGCTACGTCCGGCGTTGGCCGGTAAGATCGTGATCGACTGTGTGAACCCGCTCGGATTCGACGGTCGGGGTCCGTACCCACTCGACGTGCCTGCTGGCAGCGCCGCCGAGCAGGCCCAGACGCTGCTGCCCGAGTCTCGGGTGATCGCCGCGTTTCACCATGTCTCCGCGGTTGTTCTCGAAGACCCCGAGGTGAGCCGGCTGGACACCGACGTGCTGGTGCTGGGCGACGACCGGGAAGCCACGAATCTGGTGTGCGTCTTAGCCGACGCGATACCTGGTGTGCGGGGCATCTACGGCGGGCGGTTACGCAACGCCGGGCAGGTGGAGGCGCTGGTCGCCAATCTCATCTCGGTCAACCGGCGCCACCATACCCACGCCGGGATCCGCATCACCGGCCTTTGAGCAGCTGCGTCTGCTCGTCAGCGCGTTGGCCTCGTTGAAAGAGCACGAACAGCCACAGCAGCGAGGGGATGAGCAGTGCGGCGCCGACGGCCAGCGTGATGAGCGTGGCCAACAGCACGGCCGGAGTCGCTGCACTGGCGGTGATGGTGACATCCGCCGTAGCGGGGGGTGGGAGCAGGTAGGGGTATTGGGCCAGCGCCCATCCCCACAACACGGCGGTGACCGCCAGCGCCGCAGTGACCCGTACGAGCAGGTAGCGGCGGCGTAGCACCAGCAGCAGGGAGGCTACCCCCGCGACGGTCGAGACGATGACCAGCGGTAACGCGCGGTGGGTCAGACCGTGGAACAATCCGGGCGCGTCGGCGTGCAGCACCGCGATCCCACTCAATGCCACGACACCGAGCACGATGCCGGTGGCCAGCGCGCGGCGTCGGAATGCCTCGGCAATCTCACTCTGGCCTTCACGCATGGCATCCGCGCACAGGTAGGTCGCCGCGAGATAGGCGGCAATACCCACCGCGATGGTGCCGCCCAGCACCGAAGTGGGATTGCACCAACTGGTGATTAGGTCACCTGCGGCCAACCCGAGGGGGACGCGGCCGGAGGCAATGCCGCCGGCCACGGTGCCGAGAAAAAACGGAGTGAGCACAGAGGACAGCGCGAAGGCGGCGCCGAACAGGCGTTCCTGACCGAGCTGGTCACTGGCCTTGCGGAAGGCGAACGCCGCGCCGCGCACGATGATACCGAGCGCCGCCAACGTCAAGGGGATGTACAAAGTGGACATCACGGCCGCAAACACAGTCGGGAAAGCCGTCCACAGCAGCACGATGACAAAGATCAGCCAGACGTGGTTGGCCTCCCACACCGGGCCGATGGAATGCTCGATCAGGTCCCGCTGCGGGCGACCGCGCTGGCTTCCCCCGGCCAACAGGTCCCAGAAGCCGGCGCCGAAGTCGGCTCCGGCCAGCAGCGCGTAGAGCGTCAATCCGATCCACAGCACGGCGATCGACCATTGGGCGAGGCTCACCGTTGCGCTCCTGCCCCGGCGTCGTGGTCTTGCGGAACCATGAGCCGGTGATACCGGGCCATCCGGCGCAGCACGTAGACCGTACCGATGGTCATCACGAGGTAGACCGCGAGCACCGCAATAAGGCCGACGAACAGACCTGGCGCGGGGTTGACCGCGTCGGCGGTTCTCATCTGGCCCCACACGATCCACGGTTGGCGGCCGACCTCGGTGGTGACCCACCCCGCTTCCAGAGCGCAGCAGGCCGCGATCCCGGTGACGCTGGCGACCCGCAGAAACCACCGGGTCCGGGGCAGGTCGCGGCGCCGCCACCAGCTCAGTCCGAGCCAGATACCCAGCAGCAGGAAAGCGGAACCGATGCCGACCATGATGTCGAAGGACAGATGCACGACTCCGACAGGCGGTCGGTCGGTTACGGGTACCCGGTCCAAGCCGGCGATCACGGTGTTCGGGCTGTAGCCCACCAGTAACGACAGTCCGTTGGGGATCTCCAG
>JAICHZ010000412.1 GCA_025924655.1 Pseudonocardiaceae bacterium
GCGGATTTCCTTCAGCGTTCGGGTACGCGGGACTGCGACGGGGTATGGGTGCGGCCCGGAAGCCAACATCCGTTCCCGCTTGCGCCTGCGTACCTGCATCTGGTCCGGCAAGTCATCGTCTGCGTGGGATAGCTCCGTAGTCACGCCGGACAACTTAGTGATCCGCCACGAAGGGCGGTTCGCGCCCGCCTGGTTAACGCTTCGCGCCAGCGTGACTGACCTGCCAGCGTGACTGACCTGCCAGCGTGACTGACCTGCCAGCCTGACTCGCCTGCCAGCGGTGCCGACCCGGCAGGTGGTCGAATCGGCCGCTGACTCAGGCGCCACGGCACCCACGCCGCCAGTGATCGCGAGTTGGGAAGAATGAGCCGCGGTGAGCGCGGCGCATTCTTCCCAACTCGCGATCATGAGGTTCGTTCAAGCGAATGGGCACGCCGCATTGGTCCGTCCACGCTGTCTTCGTGCAACCCACCGCGACCTAGCTCATCGAGGCGGCCCGGGGAGATGGCGTCCACGCCAACGCACGCTCACGCCGCCGTCATGGGCTGAGCCGCTGAAGTACGCCCGCCGGTACCGAGCCACGCGCCATCTGCTCTGTGATTCCCGAACTCCACACCAGCGTTGTTTGGAGGCAGCAGAACAGCTCTCCTGTGGAGTTCGGGAACCGCAGAGCGGTGCAAGAGCGAGGGTGGACTGATTAGGTGATGTTGCGGTCGAAGACCATCCGCAATCCCCGCAGGGTGAGGTGCGGGGCGTGGTGAGTGATGGTCTGAGACTCGGCGATCAGCAGCGGGGCCAGGCCGCCGGTGGCGACGACCACCACGTCGTCCTCGGCTCCTGGGGCCAGCTCCGCGGCGATCCGCTGGACCAGCCCGTCGACCTGCCCGGCGAAGCCGAACAGCAACCCGGACTGCAACGCCTCCACGGTGCTCTTGCCGATCACCGACCGGGGTCGGACCAGCTGAACCTTCAACAGTTGAGCCGCGCGGGTAGCGAGCGCATCGATGGAGATCTCGATGCCCGGCGCCAGTGCACCGCCGAGAAACTCGCCACGCTCGCTGATCACGTCGAAGTTGGTGGAGGTGCCGAAGTCCACCACGATCGCCGGGCCGCCGTAGAGCGTGTAGGCGGCCAGCGTGTTGACGATCCGATCAGCACCCAGCTCGCGCGGGTTGTCGTAGAGCAACGGCACGCCAGTGCGGACCCCGGGCTCGACGATCACCCGGGGCAGCTGCGGCCAGTACCGGTCCACCATCACCTTCAGCTCGCGTAGCAGCGCGGGCACGGTGGACAGAGCCGCAATACCAGTGATTTTCCGCGAGTATTCGCCGAGCAGCCCGCGGACGGTCAGCGCCATCTCATCCGCGGTCATCCTGGCGTCCGTGCGCATCCGCCAATCGTGCACCAGCGCGGCGTCGTCGCCGTGCTTGACGTCGGCCGCGCGATTGCCGTCGAACAGGCCTAAGACGATGTTGGTGTTACCGATGTCTACGGTGAGCAGCACTCGCTTGCGCCCGTCAGACGCCGGCCGAGCCGGTAAACAGGTCTCCGGCCGGGGCATGCGCCGGATCGTGGCCCTGATGTGCGATCCGATTATCGGCGTCGACGAACACCACCCGGGGCAGGTAGCGCCGGGACTCGTCCTCGTCCATCGTGGCGTAGGCGATGAGGATCACCAGGTCACCAGGCCCCACCAGGTGCGCGGCGGCGCCGTTGATCCCGACCACCCCGCTGCCCCGCGCGCCGGGAATGACATAGGTCTCCAGCCGGGCGCCGTTGGTGACGTCCACGATGGCCACCCGCTCGCCGGCAAGCAGGTCGGCCGCGTCCATCAGGTCCTCATCGACCGTGACCGACCCCACGTAGTGCAGATCCGCGTGGGTGACGGTGGCCCGGTGGATCTTGGACTTCAGCATCGTCCGGAACATCACGGCGCTCCTCGTCCGTTGGAGTCGGCACTCAGCTGCAGGCCGACGTTGTCGATCAACCGGGTAGTCCCGACGGTGGCCGCCAGCAACAACCGGGCCGGTCCTTGCCGCGGCGCCGGGCCGAGCTGGGGATTGCGCAGCGCCAGGTAGCCCAGCTCGACGGCGGGTTGCCGGGCCAACACCTCACCGGCCGCTGCGAGCACCGCGTCAGGGCCCTGCGAACCGGCCTGAGCGCCGGCGTGCAGAGCCGCCGACAACGCGACCGCGGCACTGCGAGCCTCAGCGTCGAGGTGGACGTTGCGCGACGACAATGCGAGCCCGTCGGCTTCCCGCACTGTGGGGACCCCGAGGACCTGCACGCCCATCCGCAGGTCGGCCACCATCCGCTGCACCAGCACCAGTTGCTGGTAGTCCTTCTCGCCGAACAGCGCCCGATCCGGACCGACGATCCCGAACAACTTGGCTACCACTGTGAGTACTGCAGTGAAGTGTCCTGCTCGGCTGGCTCCCTCCAGCTGCGCACCCAGCGGACCGGGTGTCAC
>JAICHZ010000413.1 GCA_025924655.1 Pseudonocardiaceae bacterium
CGCGGCTGTTGCTCGCCGCGTTCCTGTGGGGCGCGGGAGTCTCGGTGCTCGGTGCGGCGATGGTCAACGACACCGCGACAGAGTTCGGTGACCAGGTGCTCGGCACCGGGGGTGGTGATCTCGTCGGGGCGGTGATTTCCGCCCCGGTCATCGAGGAGGCCCTCAAGGGTGCGTTCCTGGTCGGGCTGCTGTGGTTGCGCCGCCGCGAGTTCGACGGCGTGGTCGACGGGGTCGTCTACGCCGGGCTGGTCGCCACCGGCTTCGCGTTCACCGAGAACGTGCTCTACTTCGGGCGCGCGTTCGCCGTCGGCGGGCTGGTCGGCGACGGCGACGGAGTGGCCATCGTGTTCTTGATGCGCGGCGTGCTCGCCCCGTTCGCGCATCCGGTGTTCACTGCGATGACCGGGATCGCGGTGGGACTGGCGGTGCGCCGGCGCGACCAGGCCCGGCGGTCGCTGCTGCCGTTCCTCGGGTACCTGGCAGCAGTCGGGCTGCATTCGCTGTGGAACGCCTCTGCTGGTTTCGGCTTTCTCCCCACCTTCTATGGAATGATCATGATGCCGCTGTTCGGCGGGTTGATCGCACTGGTGCTCTGGCAGCGCCGCCGGGAGCAACGGGTGATCGCCGCGGCGTTGCCAGGATTCGCCACCGCGGGATTGATCGCCCCCAGCGAGGTCCCGCTGCTGGCTAGTCAGCCCGGTCGGCGGGGATGGTGTGCCGCGGTGGGTCGCCAGGCGGGCCAGACCGCCGCAGACGCGGTGCGCGACTACCAGCATGCGGTCACCGAGCTTGCTTTCTTGCAAAACCGGATGGGTCCCGGCGAGGTCGGCGTCGACACCGGGCGGTGGCATCACGAGGCGCTGGAAGCGCTGCTGGCCGCCCGGCGTCGGGCCCAGCGGGCCGCGAACTACCCGTTGAGTGAAGCTGCTCACGCCGACCGGCGCGAATAGCTCCAGCGGGGTTAATCTGCGGCAGTCCGGTACCCGCGGCCAGCGCGGGACTGGAACCTCTGGAGGACGGCAATGGCGACGATGCCACGGTCGGGTTCAGCCGCGTCCCGTGGCGTGTCCGTCCGCCCGGCCAGGTTGGCCGTGGGCGTGGTTTCCGCCGGCCGGGTGGGGTCGGTGCTGGGCGCCGCGATATCCGGTGCTGGACACGTGGTAGTCGGAGTAAGCGCGGTCTCCCGAGCCTCGTTGCGGCGCGCGGCGAACCTGCTGCCTGATGTGCCGGTGCTGGCGCCCGACGATGTCGTGCGGCGGTCGGACCTGGTGCTGCTCGCCGTCCCGGACGACGTGCTGCCGGGACTGGTGTCCGGGCTCGCGACCACCGGGGCGTTCCGGGCCGGTCAGATCGTGGCGCACACCAGTGGCGCCCGGGGAGTGGACGTGCTGGCGCCGGCGACCGCTGTTGGCGTGCTGCCGCTCGCGCTGCATCCCGCGATGACCTTCACCGGGCACGCGGAGGACGTCGCGCGGCTGGCGGCCGCCTGTGTCGGCGTCACGGTGGCCGACGAGACCGGCTGGAGCGTCGGGGAGGCGCTGGTGCTGGAGATGGGCGCTGAGCCGGTGCGCGTGCCGCCGCAGGCCCGGCCGCTGTATCACGCGGCGCTGGCGCATGGGGCCAATCATCTGGCCACCCTTGTGCGCGACGCGGTCGACGCGCTGGAGCGGGCCGGCGTGGTGCCCGCCGAACGGCTGCTGGGCCCGCTGCTGGAGGCGGCGCTGGACAACACGCTGCGCCACGGCGACCGCGCTTTGACCGGCCCGGTGACTCGCGGCGACCTCGACACGGTACGGCTGCACCTGCGGGTGCTCGCGGACTCCGCGCCGGAGCTGCTCGAGTCCTACCGAGTGCAGGCGATGCGGACAGCTGACCGGGCCGAAGCGGCCGGGCTGCTGGCTCCGGCGGTCGCGACCCAGATCCGGGAAACCCTTCAGGTACGACGATGACCAGCCGGCTGCGCGGTGACCTGATCGTCCACCGAGATCCCGCCGCGCTGTCTGCGGCGACTCGCCGGCTGCGCTTAGCTGGGCACCCGGTCGTACTGGTCCCGACGATGGGAGCGCTGCATGCCGGCCACCGGGCGCTGATCCGTGCCGCCCAGGCCACTGCGGGCGCACGCACGGTGGTGTCGATCTATCTCAATCCGTCGCAGTTCGGCTCCCGCCACGACCTGGACCGATACCCGCGCAGCTTCGACGCCGATCTCGTGCTGTGCCGCGAGGAAGGTGTGGAGCTGGTCTTCGCACCCAGCGTGGCGGCGATGTCCCCGCCAGGATCCGAGACCACTGTGACACCCGGTCCGCTGGGTGCGCAGCTGGAGGGAGCCAGCCGAGCAGGACACTTCACTGCAGTACTCACAGTGGTAGCCAAGTTGTTCGGGATCGTCGGTCCGGATCGGGCGCTGTTCGGCGAGAAGGACTACCAGCAA
>JAICHZ010000414.1 GCA_025924655.1 Pseudonocardiaceae bacterium
CTCGAGCTCGACGTGGAAGCGGCCCATCTGATCGCGCCGTACGCAAAGATACTGATCACCGCCACGCCGGCGGACAGCGAGATCTCCGATGACGCAGCGAGCCAGGTCGCGCCCCCGGAGATGATGCAGGCACTGGAGTACATCGGTAAGAACCACCTGGCCGATGCCATCTCGATCAGCGACGGAACCGGCGAAAGCACCTACAGCTACGGTAAAGCGGAAATCACCGCACAGGAACCAGGCCTGCTGTCCGCAGCGGCCGCGGGCATCCCGGTGGCGGAAGCGACCGGCGACTGTGGCGTGGTCCAGAACCTCGCGGTGGCCAACGCGCAGTGCGGCAACACCACGCAAACGCCGGATACCGCGGCGTGGAATGACTCCCCCTGGGTCACCGCGATGGGCGGCAGCGTTCCCAATCTCGACACCACGGGTCGGCGACTCGGGCCGGACCCGCTGTGGGGCCACGGCAAGTTCTCCGAGGGCGCCGGCTATTCAGCGGTGTACCCGCGACCCGCCTACCAAGACCGGGTCGGTTCGCTGACCCGGTCGGTTCCCGACATCACCATGGACGCCCAAAGTGGGACGTCCGAGGCAGCGCCGCTGTTCGCCGGCGTGCTTGCCCTCGCCGCGCAACTGAACCATGGCAGTGTCGGTCCCATCAACAAGGTGCTCTATGACGTAGTGGGCCCGCGCGGATCATCCGCCGGAATAGCCGACGTCGTATCCGGGAACAACTCGGTGCCCGCGGGAACGGGGACCATTGCCGGGTTCGCCGCCGGTACCGGATTCGATGTGGCCAGCGGCTGGGGCACGATCGACGCGAGCAGATTCGTCCCGGAGCTCGTCGCGGCAGTGCGCGCGCATAACGGGGCTGACTCCCAACAACGCGAGGCGGCCGACGCGTTGGCGAGGTTGCAACACAGCATCGCACTCACCGCTAACGGCGGTTCGACGTACGTATTGGCGGAGGGTTTCCTGCCCAGACATCCCGTCGAGCTGCAAATCGACGGCAACCACGTTGCCACCCTTACGGCCAACACCCTGGGATCAGTCTCCTACGCCGTCGATCCGGCGCTGGCGAAACTGCCCCGGGGCGCCCACACACTCACCCTGAAGAGCATGTTGTTGACCGCGACGGCGAACTTCCCGTCGGGCTGATCCGTCGTAAGGCGCACCGCAGCCCACCGGCGGCGACGAGCGCCCAGACCGTGCAGGCGATCCAGAAGAACACCAGCGAGACGGTGCGCAGCGACCGGATGTGTAGCTCGGTGGCGGTAGCTGCGCACGTCGTGGCGTACATCCCGAGCGGGAAGACCGCCGCCCACCACGCACTCTGATACCGCAACGAGCCGGCTACCTGGTCGGCTCGCCACAGTTGCGCGTAGAGGAGCACGGGTATCCAAAGACTGGCGAGTACCCACGCGCCGTGCGTCACCGGCGCGGTCCAACCCGCAAGGCCGGCCGGTGCGCGCAGCGTGCGCGCCGCGGTGAGGATGTGGTCACCGGCCAATGCCGTGATGGCGAGTGCGCCCATCAGGATCCAGCTGTCCGGCGTCACCTTGTCAGGCTGCAATGGGTTCGCGACTACCCGCCAGACGATCAGCCCGGTCACAGCCAGGTAGATGACCATCCCCAAGATCCACGCCACGGTGGCGACGACGACGAGCGCGACGCAGCGCTGGTGGATGGCGAGGTCTGCCGCGGTGATGGCCAGACCGGCGGTCGCCACACTCGGCAGCAGCCACCCGCCGCGCGCCTGCTCGCGTAGCTCAATGCCGGGCGTCGAACCGGCAGCGACCAGCGCCAGCGGCACGAGCCCGAGCCAAGCCACGAGTGCCAGGCCGCCCAGCAGCCAGACCGCGGCAAGGTGATCGTTGAACCGCACGCCGAGTACTGCGCACGCCGCGACGAAGGCGAACATCCGCAGCGGGACGCCGGGGTCGCGGGCCAGCGCCATGATCCGTGGGGGACGGGTCGCTACCCGCCTGAGCAAATGCACTGCCAGCGCGCCGAAGGTGACTACGGCCAGGACGCTCAGCGCGATACCGAGCCGCCAGTACCCGTGGTCGTAGCCGGCGATGGCCACGATCCCCGTCGCCATCACCACCGCGAACGCATCGGGCGGAAGGTCCCACCCGGCGAACGACCCACTGGCCACCCTCCCAATCCTGCCTCGCCGCGTCCCGGGCCGCCGCTTGACCGCAGCCCCGAGTACATCGCCGATGATCACCTCGGTGGGCCCCTTTTGGCCGGTCGTCGCCTCGCTGAAATTCTTTTCGTTCGCGGGGGCATTCTCGCCGATCTGCAGGGACCGAAGATCCGGCTGGGGCGGTTTGCGACTGGTCCGGTGGAGTGGCGCACCGGCGATGAGGTACGTGTGACGGTCGAGGACGTCCCCGGTACCCACGATCGGGTCTCCACCACCTA
>JAICHZ010000415.1 GCA_025924655.1 Pseudonocardiaceae bacterium
GCCGTCGGCCGCCACCGCCCGGTAGCGGAAGTCGGGCAGTACCACTGCCGAGCGCACCAGGTGCAACCCCAGCTCCTCACGCAGCCGCCGGGCGACCGCGTCGGCGGATGCCTCACCGGGCAACGGGTGACCGCAGCAGGTGTTCGTCCACACCCCTGGCCAGGTCCGTTTGGTGACCGCGCGGCGGGTCATCAGCACGGCGCCGGAGCCGTCGAAGATATAGCAGGAGAACGCCAAATGCAGCGGCGTCGCAGCATGGTGCACCTGGGACTTGGGCAGCTGCCCGATCGGCTGCAACCGATCGTCGAGCAGGACGACCGGGGCGTCGTCAGGGTTCACGGAGGTTGTCCTGCGCCCACTGGCGCAGCTCCGCCTCGGCCTGCTCTCGGGACAGCGGACCCCGGTCCAAGCGCACCTCCTTGAGGTGTCGCCAAGCCTGGCCGATCAGTGGGCCCGGCGGCAACCCGAGCAGCTGCATGATCGCGTTGCCGTCCAGGTCCGGGCGCACCGCGGCGAGGTCCTCCTCGGCGCGGATCCGCTCGATGCGCGACTCCAGATCGTCATAGGTGCGTTGCAGCGCGAGCGCTTTGCGACGGTTGCGGGTGGTGCAGTCGGCCCGGACGAGCTTGTGCAGCCGCGGCAGCAGATCACCGGCGTCGGTGACGTAGCGGCGCACCGCCGAGTCGGTCCACTCGCCGCCGCCGTAGCCGTGGAACCGCAAATGTAGGAACACCAGCGTGGCGACGTCGTCGATGACCCGGGTGGGGTAGCGCAGCGCGCGCAACCGCTTGCGGACCATCTTGGCCCCGACAACCTCGTGATGGTGAAAGCTCACCCCGCCGGCGGGCTCGTGCCGCCGGGTGGCCGGCTTGCCGATGTCGTGCAGCAACGCCGCCAACCGCAGCACCAGGTCCGGCTCGCCGTCTTCCAGCGCGATCGCCTGCTCGAGAACAATCAACGAATGCGTGTAGACGTCCTTGTGCTGGTGATGCTCGTCGATCTCCAGGCGCATCGCGGGCACCTCAGGCAGCACGTGGTCGGCCAGCCCGGTGTCCACCATCAGCTCGACGCCGGCTCGCGGATTGGCGCCGAGTAGCAGTTTGGACAGTTCCGCCGACACCCGCTCGACGGTGATCCGGCGGATCTCACCCGCCATCGCAACCAGCGCCTCCCGGACCCGCGGGGCCTGGGTGAAGCCGAGCTGCGAGACGAACCGGGCCGCGCGCAGCATCCGCAACGGGTCGTCGGCGAAGGACTCCTCCGGCGTCGCGGGGGTGTCTAGCTCACGGCGCGCCAGCGCGGCCATCCCGCCGTAGGGGTCGACGACGCCGCCAGCCTCATGCAACGGCAGTCGGACAGCCATCGCGTTGACGGTGAAGTCGCGGCGGGCCAGGTCGCCCTCGACGGTGTCGCCGAAGATCACGTCGGGGTTGCGCGACACCCGGTCGTAGCGATCCGCGCGGAAGGTGGTGATCTCGCACTGGATGCCGGCCCTGGTCGCGCCGACGGTGCCGAAGGCGATCCCGGTGTCCCACACGGCATCCGCCCAGCCGGCCAGGATGGCGCTGATGGCGTCCGGTCGCGCGTCGGTGGTGAAATCCAAATCGGTGCCCAACCTGCCCAACAGCGCGTCGCGCACGCTGCCGCCGACCAGGTACAGGCAATGGCCGGCCGCGGTGAACCGGGCGGCCAGCTCGTCGGCGACCGGCGCGACCCGGAGTAGCTCCACGATGGCATTGTGCTGCGCGTGGCTCGCGGCCGGGACGCGATTTCCGAGCGCGGAAGGTGAGGGCGACACGAGGAGCGAGGGTAACTGCTCCGCGGCGACGACTGGCCCACGGGCAGGGCGGCGACGCCGATACCATCGGCGCCATGCCTGCGCGCTCCAGTAAGCCCAGCCGAGATAAGGACGCGCGCAAGGCCTCTAGCCAAAGCAGCGGTAAGAGTCGCTCCGGTCGGATGCGCACCGTGGCAGAGACTTCAGCCGGTGGGTTGGTGGTGGACACCGAGACGGGGCGAGCCGCCGTGATCGGCCGGCTGGACCGGCGCGGCCGGCTGCTGTGGTCGCTACCCAAAGGGCACGTCGAGGACGGCGAGACCGTGGAGCAAGCAGCCGTGCGTGAGGTGGCCGAGGAGACCGGCATCGACAGCGCGGTAGTGGCCGCCTTGGGCAGCATCGACTACTGGTTCGTCGCCGAGGACCGCCGGGTGCACAAGACGGTGCACCACTTCCTGCTGCGCGCGGTGGGCGGGGAGTTGTCCGACGCTGACATCGAGGTCACCGAGGTGGCCTGGGTGGCGCTGGCTGATCTGCCGGCACGGCTGGCCTACGCCGACGAGCGCCGCCTCGTCCAGCGCGCCACCACGATTCTCGCGGACTCCGCATGAGGCGCCCGCAGATGAGTACTTCCGGATGAGTACTTCC
>JAICHZ010000416.1 GCA_025924655.1 Pseudonocardiaceae bacterium
GTGGCGCGTCATGAACCTACCCATTGAGCTGCATGGGGATGCGCGGCTGCATTCCAGGGCACTGAAGATCGCTCACGAGCGCCGGCTGCCGGCGACGTATGACGCGCACTACGTCGCGCTTGCCGAGCGCTTCGGGGTGCCGCTGTGGACCTGCGATCGGCGACTCGCTGACGCGCTGGGCGATGGCCTGCCGGAGGTGCACCTCGTGCTGTGAGGACCGTCGTAGGCGCGCGGTAGCCTCGCGGCCGTGGCACTGGCTCTTTACCGCAAGTACCGCCCGGCGACGTTCGCCGAGGTGGTCGGCCAGGAGCACGTCACCGAACCGCTGCGCACCGCGCTTGCAGCCGGTCGGATCAACCATGCCTACCTGTTCTCCGGCCCGCGAGGCTGCGGGAAGACGTCCAGCGCGCGCATCCTGGCCCGTTCGCTGAACTGTCTGCACGGTCCGACGCCGGACCCGTGTGGGAGCTGCCCTTCCTGTGTCGCGCTGGCGCCCGAAGGCCCCGGATCGATCGATGTGGTCGAGCTCGACGCGGCCAGTCACGGCGGCGTGGACGATGCCCGCGACCTACGGGACCGGGCGTTTTACGCCCCTGCTGAATCCCGGTACCGGGTGTTCATCATCGACGAGGCGCACATGGTCACCACGCAGGGGTTCAACGCCCTGCTCAAGATCGTCGAAGAGCCTCCGGAGCACCTCGTTTTCGTTTTCGCCACCACCGAGCCGGAGAAGGTGCTGGCGACCATCCGCTCCCGCACCCACCACTACCCGTTCCGGCTGCTGCCCCCAAGCACCATGCGCCGGCTACTGGAGCAGGTGTGTGCTCAGGAAGGCGTCACGATCGAGCCGGCGATCTACCCGCTGGTCATCCGCGCCGGCGGTGGCTCGGCCCGGGACTCGCTGTCCGTGCTGGACCAACTGCTCGCCGGGGCAGGCCCCGAGGGGGTCACCTATGCCCGGGCGGTGGCGCTGCTCGGGGTCACCGACGTCGCACTGATCGACGACATGGTCTCCGCGCTGGCCGCTCAGGACGGCGCGACGGTCTTCAGTACGATCGACAGGCTGGTTGAAGCCGGACACGATCCTCGCCGCTTCGCTGCCGACCTCCTGCAGCGCTTCCGCGACTTGGTGCTGCTGCGAGTCGCCCCCGAGCCGGCCTGCCACGGGCTGATCGATGCTCCGCAGGATCAGCTCACGACGATGACCGCCCAAGCTGAAACCCTCGGCGCGGGCAGCCTCACCCGATTTGCGGAGATCACTCACAGTGGGCTCGTCGAGATGCGCGGAGCTACCGCACCTCGGCTGCTGTTGGAACTGCTGTGCGCCCGGATGCTTCTACCGGCCGCCGCCGAAGGTGACGGCGCGGTGCTACACCGGCTAGAGCGCCTGGAGCGGCGACTGACCATCACTCCGCCGGCCACCGAGGAGCCGCCGGTCGCCCAACCGCCGGTCGTTCAGCCACCGGTTGCCCAGCCACCGGTTGCCCAATCACCGGTCGTTCAGCCACCGGTCGTTCAGCCACGGGTCGTCGCGGCGCCGGCCTCCGAAGCCGCCAAGACCGCGCTCGCGCCTGACGCAGCCGCGGTTCGACAAGTGTGGCCAGCCCTGCTGGAGGCGGTGCGCGAGCAGAGCCGGACGACCCAGGTCCTGCTCAGCAATGCCACCGCGAGCGCGGTACAGGGCTCCACGCTTGTGCTGACCCTGCCTAACGCCCCGCTTGCCCGCCGGCTGGGTGATGACCGCAACGTGGAGCTGATCAGGGCAGCACTGCGTACCGTCCTGGGCGTCGACTGGCAGGTCCGCTGCGAGCACGTCGACGGCGAGGCTGGCGCAAGCAAGCCACAGCAGACCGCGCAGCGTGCTGCCCGCCCACAGCAACGCGCGGCGGAACGTCCCGCCTACCGTCGTCCGGCGACGGCGCAGGCTTCGGATGACGGTATTCCCCCACCGCCGGAACCCTCAGATCCTGCTGACCCTGGCCCAGCGGACTTACCGCCCGCTCCGATGGATGACGAGGCGATGCTCGCAGAAGCGTCCGCCATGACCCGGGAGCAACCCACCCGTCGCGATCCCGAGGAAGTAGCCCTGGAGCTACTCGCCCAGCAACTAGGCGCCCGACGCATCGACGGGTGACGGTGAGCGTCGTGAACTCGACAGCACCGACGTTCTAGGTGCCTTGGGTTCAGGGAGTCCACGCAACACCGTTGGTTGGTGGGGTTGAGGGTAGTGGTTTGTGGGGGGGTTGATGGTTTTGTGATGCTCGCGTGTGGGGTGGGGCAGGCTGGGCCTGTCCGTGTTTCCTGTCTGAGAGCGCGTCTCGAAACTCGTGGTTTGGGTGTGGTCTGTGGGTGCGGGTCACGGGTTGGGTGGTCGCGGTGTGTCTTGACCGATCTTGA
>JAICHZ010000417.1 GCA_025924655.1 Pseudonocardiaceae bacterium
GGCGAACAGGCTGTCGTGGAAGCGAGGGAAGATACCCGCGTCGGTGGCGCAGTAGGTCGCACCGGCGGCGAGCGTGGAGTAACCAGGTGGAATCGACAGCTGATCGAGGATGGCCACCGGGTGGTAGACCACTTTGGCCTTGCCGTCAGCAGCGGCTTGCGCGAGCCGCTGATGGTAAAGCTTTTCGAACTGCCCACAGATCGGGCACATGAAGTCCTCGTAGACATCGATGGTCGTCGGCGCCGGTGGGCTGCCGGTCACGATGGCGTCGCCCTGCACGGAAACCGGATACTGCACGCCAGCAGCAGCGACCGGAATCGCCACCGGTAAGGCACCCGGCTTGTTACGGTTCTGCAGCCATAGCCCGACCCCCACGACAACGGCTAGCACCACCACGATGGCGATCCCCGCGATCATCCCGCGGTTGCCTGCACCGCCCCCCCGGGCCGCCGTCACCGCCTGCGCAGCCTGCCGCTTGCGCTTGTCCTCGGCCTTCTCGCCGCCGCCCACGACACGTCCCTTCTTGCTCAATTGACTGGATTCCCGGCGGCGCTCCACTGCGCGCCTGGATCCGCTCGCAGCCACCCGTCAACGCTCAGCGCTGTCTGCGGCCGCACCACCAGCCACAACGCCAGCAGCCACGTGCCGACGTCGCGCGCCAGCTCCTGCGGGTAGCGCGTGTCCCCCTTGGCCACTGCTCCCCCACCGCCGAAACATCCGCAATCAATGGACAATCCGCGAGCCCAGGCCTGTGCCACCGCAATCATCAGTACTACCAGCAGTACCGCCGCAGCGAGAGCTACCCACCGGGTGAACGCACCCACCAATAGCAGGGTTCCCAGTACCAATTCCAGCAGCGGCAATACGGTGGCGACCGGCCCGACCAGGTCCGCCGGCAACAGCTCGTAGGCGCGCACCGCGATCCGGGTCTGGGCTGGGTCTACTACCTTGAGCGCTCCGGAGACCAGAAACACCGCGGCGAGCCCCAGTCGCACTACGGTGCCCAACCCATCGACGGCGGAGCGGGATAGGCGAGCCACCCGATCAGACTAGCCACTCGCTCGCAGGCAAGGCGAGGCTGCCCATCGCGAGGCGAGCCTGGGTACCGCCGTGGGCCGGTGCGCTCCGTACCGTCGTGGCAAGGGCGTCGCTGAGGTGCGGTGATTGATGATGACTGTCCAGCCGGGTGATGAGATCGGGCACGTCCACCAGGACGTATCGGGAGGATGGCTTCGACCGGCCGTATTCGGCGCGATGGACGGTCTGGTGACCAACATCGCGTTGATCGCAGGTGTGGCCGGCAGCGGTGCGGGCGCTCATCTGATCGTGTTGACCGGGATGGCCGGGCTGGTAGCGGGCGCGTTCTCGATGGCGCTCGGCGAATATGCGTCGGTCGAGACGCAAAACGACCAGGTGCGCGCCGAGGTCAAGGTGGAACGCGACGAGCTGCGCCGGCATCCGGCCGCGGAGCAGGCCGAGCTGGTCAGCTCCTTCGTCCAGATGGGGCTGACCCGCGACACCGCTAAGAAGGTGGCAGCTGAGGTGCACGCCAACCCGTCGCTGGCTGTCCGGGTGCACATCAACCAGGAACTCGGCGTCAACCCCGACGATCAACCGTCCCCGTGGGTCGCCGCCGGCTCGTCGTTCCTCTGCTTCGCGATCGGCGCGCTGGTCCCGCTGATCCCCTACCTGCTGGGCTTTACCTCGCTGTTGACGGGTCTTGCCGCCGGCGCGGGTGGGCTGTTCGTGGCCGGGGCCCTGTCATCCCGCTTCACAACCCGCTCGTGGTGGCTGGGCGGGCTGCGCCAGGTGAGCTTCGGCGTGATCGCCGCAGTCGCCACCTACTTGGTCGGGGCCTTGATCGGGGTCGGCGCGCGCTGAGACCCGCTTCGACGCCAGTGGCTCAGGCGAGCGCAGCCAGATCACCGCAGCGAGCAGCGACACGCTGCCGGTCAGGATGAAGGCGGCGGGGTAGGACAGCTTGTCGGCAAGCAGTCCGGTCGCGACCGGGCCGAGGATCGCGCCGATGTCGGCGGTCATCTGAGCAACGGCCAGCGCGGGGCCACCCTTGGCGTACGAGCCGATCACGTCGGCCACTGTGGCCCCCTGAGCTGGTGTGATCAGCCCGGTGCCGGCCCCGGCGATCAGCGCGGCGGCCAGGAACTGCGGCATCCCGCTGGTGAAACCTAGCCAGATCGTCGCGCTACCGGTGACGACCAGCCCGATCAGCATCGGTGGCCGGCGCCCAAGGGAATCCGCGAGCTTGCCGGAAAACAGCAATACGGCCACAGTGCCCGCGGCGAACACCGAGAGCGCAACCCCAGCCAGCGACTCCGCGCGATGGAGCACTTCGACGACGAACAGCGGCACCAGCGAGA
>JAICHZ010000418.1 GCA_025924655.1 Pseudonocardiaceae bacterium
CAGAGCCTGGCTCGTCGCATCCCGAGCAACCCGTAGAGCCGGCGGTTCTCGTCGACCAGGAATGGGCCCGGCCAGCCGAGGTGGTCGGCGAGCGCGGCGAGTGCGGCCGGCGGGCTGAACCCGCAGGCGATAAGGCCGATCGGGCAGCCCGCGGCGAGGTCACGCACCTGCACGAGGTGCTGCTGGCAGGGCAGTCAAAACCGGTGCCGGATCGCGGTGAGCAGGTACGTTCCCGGCAACGCGCCAAGATCCACGGATCGCCCGGTGCGCGCATCGGGCAGCACAATGCCCTGCAGCGAAACGGGATGGCCAATCTCACGAGGCACGGACGTCTGCGATGTTGACGATAGGTAGCAACTTGCGTAGCTCGACGTTCTCCACCGGGTCGAGCACGCTGTGCTGCACACAGGCGGGAACGAGCTCACCGGTTTCCGGGTGCGCCATCGCATAGTGGCACGACGCCAGCCGCTCCTGGGTGGCGAGGATCCGTGGATCGGATGCAGTCTCGCCGCGTTGCATCAACTCCCACGCCGGCGCGACATCTGCAGCGTCCATGAACTGGTGCACCACGAATGATACTGGTCGCACGCCGTGCCGCAGCAGCGCCGGCACTCCGCCGACGCGCCGCATCTGGCGGGCGATCCACTGGGTCGCGAGCTTGAGAACGACCGGGTGACGCACGACCGCGCGCACGAGCTTGCCGAGCAGGTCTGGCAGCTGCACCCCGGCGAAGTTCACCTCACCGAAGTAGCGGAAGAAGGCTTCCCTGGCGTCGAGGTCACGCGGGTCGTCGCCGGACAAAAACGGGTGCCACCGCGGGCCGACGTAGAACCCGTAGGCCGCCCGATTGCATCGCAGATCGCCGTGTTGAATCACGGTGTAGTCCAGCGTCGTGCCCGCGCCCTTTTCGATCTCCCGCCAGACCTGGTCCATCCCGACCTGCTCGTAGTTCTCATGCCAGCGCCGGTCGTCGCCTACGAACGCCGCCGGCTGGAAGGAGAACATCCCGAACCCCATCGCGTGGCAGTCCCGCACCAAGTCGGCGACCTGGCCGAGATTCGCCGGGGTGACCGTCATGTTGTGCGCCAGGAAGGAACGCACGCCATGCTTGGTGCGCAGGTTTTTGAACATGTCCACGAAGCGCTGCCGGTAGGGGTTGAGCTCGCGCTCACTACCCGGCCGCGGGATGCCGCGCCGGCCGAACATGAACATGTCGAAATGCCCCGCGAACGACAGCCGCCGCAGCCGCGGCCGGCCCTGCTCGTCCAGCGCGAGCCGTTCCAGGTAGTCGGGGTCGAAGTCGCCGTGGGACATGCTCATCGGCTCGCGGCCGTAGCGGCGCATCGTCAACAGTGTCGCCGCGTGGTCGTCCGGGCTGAGCAGCGTCACCTCCCCACCGATCAGCTGGGCGTGCGCACGAGGCCCCCGCCGCCGCCGCAGCAGCGCCATCTGCTTGTCGACCTCGGCGAGGGTGTGCACCCCGTCCACACGTACCCGGTTCGCATCACGGGAGTGGTAGCACGGTGTGCAGGCCAAGTTGCATTTGGGGAATACGCCGTGGGTACCCTCGCAGCCCACTGCGTGCCTGCCGAGGAACTGGCCCGGGGTCTTGACGTGCTCGGGAAGCTCCGCCCACCGGCGCTGCAGCACCGATGCGTACTCCGGATCTACCGGTCGAGTCCGGCGTTCGATCCGTCGTAAGGCTGCCAGCATGCCCATGTGCACCACGCTCCTCGCGCGAAACGCTACTCGTGAGTGCGTAACAGTGTTCTGACACTGTTACGCACTCACGAGTTCGCTGATCGGGTCGAACCGGTTCAACGACCGGGTGAGAACACCTGCCTAGAGCGCCGCAGCGGTGCCGAAGAGAGGGTGTGTCGATGACGAGGCCGGCCCTATGACGAAGTTGGCGCTGTGCGGTGGGACCTACTCCAACCCGTACGCGCTGCGGGCCTTCGTGCGCGACGCGCGAGCTCGCGGTGCCGACCGGCTGTGGTGCCTGGGTGACTTCGGCGCCTACGGGGCTGAGCCGGAGGCGATCTGGCCGTTGCTGGTCGACAACGGCATCGAATGCATCGCCGGCAACTACGAGCTCGCCATCGGTCGAGGTGATCCCGACTGCGGCTGCGGATACGCCGACGACGACGACAACGCGTTCGCCGCGATCGCCTACGACTACACGCTGCGGCACACCTCCGCGCAGTTCGCGGCTTGGATGCGGACCCTGCCCACCGAGCACCGTGAGTTCATCGACGGGCTGGACCTGCACCTCGTGCACGGTTCTCCGCTGGCCGTCAACGACTTCTGGTGGGAGTCGCTGCCCGACCACGCGCACCGGATGCGGATCGAGGCATCCGGCGCCGACGTGATC
>JAICHZ010000419.1 GCA_025924655.1 Pseudonocardiaceae bacterium
CACCGACTGGATGCTCGACGACCTGCTGACCCGGCTCGCGGCTCTGGAACAGCCGGGTAGCCCGTTCGACGAGCCGGTGCCCCGCGAGCACGCCCGCCGGGCACGCTGGGTCCGCCCCCGGACGCTGACCCCGGACCGCCGGTTGCGCCACGCCGCCTGGCGAGGCCTGCGCCCCGACAAGGACCCAGCCGAGGTGATTTTCAGCTAGCGGCCGTGCCACCCCGACGACTCAGCCACCGGTCACGCAACCCGGCGGCGACGGCACCGGGCATTCTTCCCATTTCGCGATCATGAACGATTGTGGACCTCGACTGGCCGGTTCCGCGGCGCGCTGTCAGCCAGCTATCCGCTGTGCCAGCATCCGCTTGCCCTGTTCGGCGCCCTTGCGGCTTTCGTTCTGCGCGCGGCGGAAGAACTCCGCCAGTTCGGAGTCGCCGGCGCGGTTGGCGTCTTCGATGTAAGTCTCCAGGCGAAGTGCGTTGTTCATGCATTTCTCGGTGAACCAGATGAGGTTGTAGTCCTTGTCCAGGGTGCCGGTGACCTGCCCGGTTTCCGTACTCGACGACATGGCGTGACCACTCCTCCAATGGGCTTATTGATACCCGGCGAGTACCCCGGGACGTGGCCGGGTACTCCTGAGTCCATGGGGGGACTTGCGCGGCTGCGGGTGGTGGTGCTCGGTGCCGGCTTCGCCGGCATGAACGCCGCACACGCGCTACGGGGTACCGATGCTGCCGTCATCGTGCTGGACAAGAACAACTACCATACCTTCCAGCCGCTGCTCTACCAGGTCAGCACCGGCTACCTGGCGGCCGAAGAGGTGGGCGCGGCGCTGCGGACGATCTTTCGCCGGCAGTCGAACGTGACCGTCCGGATGGGCACCGTCGTCTCGGTGCACTGGGCGGACCGGACGCTGTACCTGCGCGACGGCTCGGCGGTGGAGTTCGACTACCTGATCCTGGCCGCCGGTGCCGAGACGAACTATTTCGGCATCGCGGGCATGGCCGAGCACAGCTGGCCGCTGTACACGCTGGATGACGCGGTGCGGCTGCGCATGCACCTGCTCAACCGCCTCGAAGAGGCGGCAGCGAGCCCCGACCATGCCAGCGAGCTCGTCACAGCGGTGGTGGTCGGCGGTGGTCCGACCGGAGTGGAGACCGCCGGGGCGCTCGCCTCGATGGGTCAGGAGCTGGTCGGGCCGGCCACCGCCCTGCGGGTCACCCTCGTCGAGGCCGGACCGCGGCTGCTCGCCGCGTTCAGCCCGGGCTCGTCGCAGCGGGCCTTGGAGGATTTGCGACGCCGCGGCGTCGAGGTTCGCCTGCGCGAGACCGTCAACAGCGCCGACGCCGGCGGTGTGACGCTGGCCGACAGGCACCGGATCGAAACCGACACGGTGATCTGGGCCGCCGGGGTGCAGGCGAACCCGCTCGGCGCCGCGTTCGGCCTGGAGGTCGACCGGCACGGGCGGATCCTGGTCGACCCGCAGCTGCGGGTCCCGGGACACCCGAACGTATTCGCCGCCGGCGACATCGCCGTCACGACACCTGCGCACGGTGCAGCACCGCCGATGCTGGCGTCGGCGGCCATCCAGACCGGCCGCCACGCCGGTGAACAGGTCTCCCGGCTCATCGCGGGTACCCCGTTAAGGCCGTTCCGCTACCACGACAAGGGGATCATGGCCGTGCTCGGGCGAGGTGATGCGGTGGCCGAGCTGCCACTGCGGCCACCCGCCGGGGGCACCAGCCGGTACCCGCTGCGGTTCGGCGGGCTGCCGGCGTGGCTGCTCTGGCTGGGCGTGCACATCGTCTATCTGATCGGGTTTCGCAACCGGATCAAGGTGCTGGTCGACTGGGGATGGAGCTACTTCACCTCTCGGGGCGCCGGCGCCATCCTCGTCCACCCGCCGGGTACCCAACAACGCACCAGCTGAGGCGCTGGTCACTTGCGTTCCACGGCAAAGGCGTGTGGATGTTCTGCGGACGTGCCACAGATGGCAACTTTCAAAAAAATTGCCAGCCCCGGCACACCCGCGCGCTGCAACACTGATTCCCTGGGCGACACGGACAGTGACGATGCACATTTGTCAATCCTTGATGCTCAGTCTGTAGCGTCCACTTCGAACAGTGGCTCGTCGACGGAGCGGATGTCGTGACTGGGCAGCCCGCCTGGGTGCTCGCGGCGCACCCGGTCCAGGCAGGACAGCGCGATCCCGAGGTGCTGACGTTTACTGGCCTCGTAGAACGCCGACGCGTCGGCGGACAGCTTCGGTGACGCATGCAACGGCTTGTCCGAGACGCACAGCAGCGTCGCGTTGGGAATGCGGTACCGGAATCCGTTGCCGGCGC
>JAICHZ010000420.1 GCA_025924655.1 Pseudonocardiaceae bacterium
ACCAGCTCGTAGAGATCCTGCAACCGGTTCTCCACCGGGGTGGCGGTCAGCAGCAGCAAGTACCGGGCGCGCAGCGCCCGGGCCAGCTTCCCCGAGGCACTAGCCGGGTTGCGCAAGCGGTGAGCCTCATCGACGATCACCACGTCCCATCGCTGCCCGGTGACCGCCGACTTCAGCGGGTCGCGCCGGGCCGCGGCCAGCGACGCCAGCACCACCGGGCGGTCCGCTCCCGTCTCCCAGCCACCACAGGCCGCGATCGTGGTGGGCAGGGCGAACTTGCGCTCCAGCTCCTCACGCCACTGACTCACCAACCCGGCTGGAGTGATGACGAGCGCACGGTCGGCCAGTCCCCGCATCCGCAGCTCCGAGAGCACCAGCCCGGCCTCAATCGTCTTGCCGAGACCGACCTCGTCGGCAAGGACCGCCCGCCCCCGCATCCGGCGCAGCACCGTCTGCATCGTGGCGAGCTGGTAGTCGAACGGGGTGAAACTCAGGCGCGACGCCGACAGAACCGTGTCGAACCCCGGCCGGCTCCACACCTCGCCCGCCTCGTCGACCAGCGCCGACCGTCGCGGATCCACCTCCGACGAGCAGGCCAGCCGTTCGAGCAGCGGCGCGTACAGCGAATGCACCTCGGCACTCATCACCGGGTGCTCCACAAGGCCAACGGACATCCGCGCCCCCTCTCATTCATGACGAGGCGCACGCTATCGGCACCCACTGACAGTCCTGGCCATCCGGGCCGGAATGTCGCCGCCTGCCAGAATCAGCCCATGAGCAACCAGGCCGGCTTGTTCGACCTGCCCGACCCGATACGGCCGAGGCCACCGACCCGGTCGGGCCGCGGGCGGGCTCGGGAAACCTTCGCGCGCACTGTGGTCACCGACGTGTCGGTGCACGATGCTGGCGCGCTGCGCGCCGAGGCGTCGCGTGCTCTGGATCACACCGTGGTGATCGGCGAGGCCGCCGACGCCGAAGACGACGAACTACGGGATCTGCGGGAGGAGATCTCTACGAGCCCGGCCGCCGCGGTGCAGTGGTGTCTCGAGCCGACCATCGGCATGGGACCGCTGCTCGAGTCCGGCGCTATCCGGCTCGACATGATCGACCTCTCTGCCGAGGAGGAGTCCGCCGGGCTGGTCCGGGTGACCTGGACCGTGACCGCCAAGATCCTCAACGCCGTGGCGGTGCGGGAGCTGGCGCTGACGGCCTGCCCGGCCACCGACGTGGCTACCCACGCCGAAATCGAGCAGAGCTTTGCAGCCGCCTGGCATTGGGCCGCGGACCCGCACGCTCCGCTCGCTGCCATCCCCGGCGTGACCTGGACGTCCGTCGAGGTCACCGTCGAGCAGGTGCTGACCCGCGCGCGTTGACCGGCTTCAGCCACATACGCCGAGCAACCCTCGGGACACGTTCGACTCGGCGCAGGCCCCTGACTGTGTAGGCCATTCCGAGTCGTATATCGCGACAGGCCCAGCGGAGCAGCAACCGATCTCGCACAGGTTTGATTCCACGACGATCTGCGCGCTGGCGGGCGGCAGGTGTGGGCGAACTGACTACCCTCTGCGGGTTAACCGGCGCCGGAGAGTGTCCATGCTGCGATATATTCAGTTTGCACTACACTTCGCAGGCTGACGTCGGCGGTGGCGCGGCTGTCGGACCTCGCGGAAGGCCAATGGGCCTGGTGACCCGCGCTCAGGCGCGTGGGCTTGGTATCGCATGGTCCAGCTTGTCACACCTGGCCGAGCCGGGAGGGGCCATGGAGCGGATCGCCCACGGGGTGTACCGGCTGCGGGGCAGCGCAGATCCGGGCCACCTATCGCTGCGCGCGGTTTGGTTACGACTCGACCCGGCCACGCCGGCCTGGAAGCGCCTTGATCGATCCGCGCGGCCGCCACCGATGCGGGAGACTTCTTCCGCTTCACCCTAGACCCTGGCCAACGCATCACCCAGGAAAGGCACACGCTGCGGGTACCCGTCATCGCCTACCTAGCTAGGACTGCGGGAATTTGCCCGTTTCCACGTCGACCTGGTTACTGATCTCATCATGACTGCGCCACCCGAGGAAGTCCCACCTCTGGTGTCGGTTTCCATCGCCGGCATCACCAGCACCACCTACCGCGCTTACCCAATTACTGACCACATCGCCGACAAGGTGTGCGCGATGATCGAAATTCACTACCGTTCCGACGGGCAGCCCCAGTCAAGCAGTCGCTACCACGACCTGGCTGACCTAGCGACCTTCGCCCGTACCACCGTCGTCGACGCCCGCGCGCTCACCCGCGCGCTGAGTTCCGAGGCCGATCGCCGGGGCCTGCAACTGCCCGACAAGCTCACCATTCCGG
>JAICHZ010000421.1 GCA_025924655.1 Pseudonocardiaceae bacterium
GGCACGCGGTTCACCTCCTGTCGGGCTGGCGGCGGTCAGCTCCGTGCTTCCCGGTTGCCGGGACGGTCGGCAGCGGTGGCCGGACCGGTCACCGCCACGCTGAGCAGGACGACGGTGTCGCCGTCGGCGTGCAGGCTGTGCCGGCGGGGTGGTATCGCGATGTGCTGGTGCGCGTCGACGTGACGGCCTGCTCGCCGGCGATGAGGCGGGCGCGGGCGCGCAGAACGAGCAGCGCGGCCGGTCCGGGGCTGTTGTGCTCGTGCAGCGCCGCCCCGCCGCGCAGCGCGATCACGGTCTGGCGGAGCCCGTCGACGGGGTGCGGCAGGGTGCGGGCGGCGCGCTGGGAGTGCTCGCAGGCGGCCTGCGCAAGCAGCTCGCCGGCCAGCGTCGGCAGGTCGACTGGGACGTCAGGAGGGGAGCCGCTGCTCATGTGGTCGCCTTCCCGCTGACCGGCTGGCGCCGTTGACGTAGACGTCGTCGCCGACCGCGTGCATGGGAAAGGTGGGCACCGGCGGGGTCAACGGCCGGCCGTCCGGTGGTGAGGTCGAACCGGGAGCCGTGCAGCCAGCACTTGATCGTGCCGTTCGCCACCTCGCGACCGGAGAGCGCAACCTCACCGTGACTGCACTCGTCGAGGACCGCGGACAGTCGACCGCGGCTGCGCACCAAGCGGACCGGCCGGTGCGCGACCCACACCGACACCGCCGACTCCTCGGGGATCTGCGAGGCCGTGGCGACCCGAGTCCCGCCGTTGTCGGCGACACTGCCAGGCATGCCCGTTCCCCTTCCGGGTGACCACCGGAACCCTCTCCCGCAGTTGACCGTATCACCGTCCTTTAAACTGTACCGATGAGTGCGTCGGGGGGCGGTGCCCGGCATGCCGCGCTGGCGGTGCGGTCCCGCCGTCGACTGCTGGAGGTGCTGCGCTCGACCGGCGGGCCGCTGGACGTGGCGGCGCTCGCGGCGGCGGTCGGATTGCATGTGACGACCGCGCGGTTTCACCTCGACGTGCTCGAGCGTGCCGGGCTGGTCGGCCGCGCTGCCGAGCGAGCGGGCCGGATGGGCCGGCCACGCCAGTTGTACGCCGTGGTCGCGGCGCCGGAAGCCGACGAGGGGTACCGTCAGCTGGCCGACGTGCTCGCCGGTGGGCTGGCCGCTGACCCCGACGCTGGCCCGCGGTGGGCGGAGCGGGCCGGTCGGCGGTGGGCTAAGCAGCAGGTGCCGGCCGGTGACGAGCTGTCGTGGGACGAGGGGACCCGCCAGGTGGGCGACCTGTTCGACCGGCTGGGATTCGCGCCACGGCTAGTCGACGACGCCACCCAGCGGCATCTGGAGCTCGACGCCTGCCCGTTCCGCGACCTCGCCCGGGCCTATCCGCACATCGTGTGCACCGTGCATCTCGGGCTGTTGCGCGGCGCGTTGAGTCGACTGCGGGTGCCCGCAGCCGAGCAGGCCGGCCTGCGCCCGTTCGTCGAACCCGAGCTGTGCATCGCCGACGTGCCCATCCCACCGCAGCGGGAGCACGAGCGGTGTCCCACGCCGGTGCGGTGACCGCGGCCCCGGTGCCGTTCGTGTGGCTGGGCATGGTGGTGGCCATCTCCTTTCTGGAGGCGCCGCTGAAGTTCCGGGCCCGGGGATCACGCTGCCGCGCAGACTCGGCATCGACCGGCTGGTGTTCCGCGCCCTCAACGCCGCTGAGATCGTCCTCGCCGTGCTGCTCGCCGTCGTCGGCATCGCGGCCGCAATGCCCGAAGCCCCTAGATAAAAGGATCGTCATCCCCTAAACTCGGGAGGTGTTGGCTGGCGGACAGGGAGAGCGGATGACGTACGTGATCGCCGAGCCGTGCATCGACGTGCTGGACCGCAGCTGCGTCGAGGAGTGCCCGGTCGACTGCATCTACGAAGGCGCGCGGGCGTTGTACATCCACCCCGACGAGTGCGTGGACTGCGGCGCCTGCGAACCGGTCTGCCCGGTGGAGGCGATCTTCTACGAAGACGACGTCCCGGCACCGTGGTCGGCCTTCACCCCGGACAACGCCCGGTTCTTCACTCACCCGCTGCCCGACCAGCCCGCACCGCTGGACTCTCCCGGTGGCGCGGCCACACTCGGCCGGGTCGGGGCGGACACCCCGCTCGTTGCCGGTTACCCACCCCGCGACTGAACTCCAGGAGAAACGATGCGCGTCGTTGCTACCGGCATCGGGCCGGCCCGCCAGGCACCCTTTCCCAACGGGCCGGTCGCCGAGGTACTCATCGACGAACACGCC
>JAICHZ010000422.1 GCA_025924655.1 Pseudonocardiaceae bacterium
CATGTTGCCGCCCAGATAGTTGACCCGGAACACCAGGTCTTCGGGCAGCGCGGCGGCGTCGCGCCACAGCACCCAACCCACCCCGGGGTAGACCAGCCCGTACTTGTGGCCGGAGGTATTGATCGACGCCACTCGGGGCAGCGTGAAGTCCCACACCAATTCGGGGTCACAGAACGGGGCGATCATCGCGCCCGACGCGCCGTCGACATGGACCGGAATGTCGCACCCGGTGCTGGCCTGCAGCTGGTCGAGGGCGGCGCAGATCTCGGCGACCGGCTCGTAGCTGCCGTCGAAGGTCGAGCCCAGGACTGCGACGACGCCGATGGTGTTCTCATCGCAGTGCGCCACCGCTTCCGCCGCTGACAGGTGGAAGCGGTCGCCGTCCATCGGGATCAGCCGGGGTTCGACATCCCAGTAGTTGGCGAACTTATCCCAGCAGATCTGCACATTGACGCCCATGACGATGTTCGGTCGATCGACTGGTTTGCCGGCCGCCCGGCGAGCGTGTTGCCAGCGGCGTTTCAGGGCCAACCCGGCCAGCATGCAGGCCTCGCTGGAGCCGGTGGTCGAGCAGCCGGTGGCATCCGGTGCGGGCGGGGCATGCCATAGCTGCGCGAGCATCCGCACGCATCGCAGCTCCAGGTCCGCGGTTCGTGGGTAATCATCTTTGTCGATCATGTTCTTGTCGAAGCACTCCGTCATCAACCGGGTGGCTTGGGGATCCATCCAGGTGGTGACGAAGGTGGCCAGGTTCAGCCGGGCGTTGCCGTCGAGCATCAGCTCGTCGTGGACCACTTGATAGGCAGTGTCTGGGTCAAGCTCCGCCGGCGGCAACTCGTTGCGCGGCAGCTGCACCGGTTCGCGGGTGAACACCGGATTGATCGACATTTCTTGCGGGCCGGAACTCTGCTGGTAAGCCGGATGCGACAGTGCCATATCGGCCACGCTAAAGCCCGCGAGCGACAACGGCTTCGCGGGTACCGCAGGCGCGATCCGGCGTGCGGCTGCCACGATCTGGGGATGACCCGGATCGAGGACTACGCGATGCTCGGCGACCTGCACACCGCAGCGTTGGTGAGCAACACCGGATCGGTGGATTGGTTGTGCTTCCCGCGGTTCGACTCGCCGGCCTGCTTCGCAGCGCTGGTGGACACCCCCGAAGCCGGCCGATGGTTACTGGCCCCCGCCGCAGGGGGTACCTGCAGCAGCCGCCGCTACCGCGACGACACCCTTGTGCTGGAAACACAGTGGGTTACTCCGGAAGGCCACGTCCGGGTTGTGGACTTCATGCCCCCGCGGGGCCACGCCGCGGACCTGATCCGGATCGTGGAAGGCATCAGCGGAGCGGTGCCGATGTTCGGTGAACTACGGCTGCGGTTCGACTACGGCCGGATAATGCCCTGGGTGCGTCGCCGCGGCCGTCGGATCGAGGCGGTCGCCGGACCCGACGCCGTGTGGCTGAGCACACCCGCCCCCACCGAAGGACGGGAATGGTCCACGGTGTCGGAGTTCACCATTCGCGCCGGTGACCGGGTGCCGTTCGTACTGACCTGGGCGCCGAGCCATCATCCGGCACCGGCGATGGTCGACGCCGAGAGCGCGCTGCTGGACACGGTGAGTTTCTGGGAGTCGTGGTCCGCCAGCGGCACACCGCTCACCGGCCGCTACGTCGAGCCGGTGCGGCGCTCCCTGATCACGCTGAAAGCCCTGACCTACGCGCCTACCGGAGGCATCGTCGCTGCCCCCACGACGTCGTTGCCCGAGCAGATCGGCGGCCCCCGGAACTGGGACTACCGGTTCTGCTGGCTGCGCGACGCCTCGTACACCCTGCAAGCGCTGCTGGCCGCGGGGTATGAGGCCGAAGCCAAAGCCTGGCGTGAGTGGCTGCTGCGCGCAGTGGCCGGTGATCCCGCCACCCTGCAGATCATGTACGGGGTCGACGGCACCCGCCGCCTCCCCGAACTGGAACTGCCGTGGTTGAGCGGCTATGAGAAGTCGAAGCCGGTGCGCACCGGCAACGCCGCCGCCGACCAGCTGCAGCTCGACGTCTGGGGTGAGGTCCTCGATGCGCTGCAGCTGGCCCGGCAGGCCTCGATCGGCGCACAGGACAGCGCCTGGCAACTGCAGGTGGCGCTGTTGACCTACCTCCAGGACCATTGGCGCGACCCCGACAACGGGCTGTGGGAGATGCGCGGGGCGCGCCGGCATTTCACCCACTCCAAGGTGATGGCATGGGTGGCCGCCGACCGGATGGTCCGCGG
>JAICHZ010000423.1 GCA_025924655.1 Pseudonocardiaceae bacterium
GGGTCGACGTCGTCGACGGGTAGCCACCGAGGCCGCCGGCCCGGCCGCAGATCCAGCCGGCGGTGCAACATCGGCAGCGCGGGCGCCCGGTCGGTGATCAGCGCGGCGAGGTGGTCGGTGAGCTGTTGCGGCGCCCCGGCGAGCGGTTGGTCGGCGAGTATCAGCACCGCGCCGACCTGCTGGGGAACCGTGCGGGTGGCGGCGTGGGCGAAGAAAGCGTCCGGCGCCGACAGTGGGCGGGCCCCGTGGTGGCGAGCCAAGCCGGGCAGCGCGGCGATCTCGGCATCGAAATCCAGGGCACCGATGTGGGTCAGCGCGCGCTGCTGCGCTTCGGTGAGCAGGGTGGGCTGGCTGGCGAGCTCGCGCAGCGCGTCGATCAGCTCCGCCGGCCCGGTGCACACCGTGGCCAGCCCGGCTTGGGCCATCAGGTCGGCGTTGGCCTTGCCGTGCCCTGCGATCGGCTCGAACATCAGCACCGCTCGCCCGCACGCCACCGCCTCCAGCGCGGTCGCGCCGCCGGCATTGGTCACCACGACGTCAGCGGCCGCGGTCAGCGCCGGCATCTCCGAGGTCCAACCCAGCGGCACCAGCCGCTGCGCCGGCTCGGCGCGCGCCGCCAGCCTGGCCCGTAGCGCCTGGTTGCGCCCGCAGGCCACCACCACACAGAGCTGCGGGCCGGCGGCAAGCGCGGCGTCGACGGCGCGTTCCACCGAGCCGAAACCGAGCGAACCGCACGACACCAGCACGATCAGGCGGTCCTCGGGCAATCCACAGCGCCGCCGTGCCTCGGGTGCAGAGCCAGGGCGAAACGCGGCGACCACCGGGGGCGCGCCGACCGCGCCGCACGCGTCCGGGCGTGCCCGGTGCATCGCCTGCAGGCTCGGCTGGCTCGCCACGTAGTGCAGGTCGACCTCGGAGTAGACCCAGAACGGGTGCGGCGCGAAGTCCGAGATGATCGCCGCGACCGGAACGTCAAGACCGCCGCGCCGCCGGATCCGGTCCAGCCCCCCAGTGCCCAGCGGGTAGGTCGACACCACCAGGTCCGGCTGGTACTCCTCGATCACCGGCGCCAGCCCGATGCCGCTCCAGACCCCGACGACCCGGCAGGACGACGCGGCGAACCAGCGGTAGCGCCACAGCGCGCGGTAGAAGAAGTCATAAAGCCAGGGCGTGGTGTCGACGTTGACCCGGTATATCCAGCGGAACCCCGGGCCGACTCCCGGGCCCATCAGTTCCAAGGTGTCGATGCGGCGGATCTCGCAATCCGGCCACAGCCGCCGGGCCCGCTCCTCGACGGCCCGCGCGGTCGCGTTGTGGCCCTCGCCGATATCGGCGCTGACAACGAGCAGCCTTTGAGGAACCGAAGGCCCGACGTTCACCAGCGCTACCTCGGCTCGGCGTGCAGGGCCGCCGGATCGGACTCGGTGGCCGCCGGTCCCCAGGCTAATGCCAGCAGCAATGCGGCGCGGGTGCCGGGGTCGTCCAGAGCGGACCCGAACAGTTCGCGCAGCTGAGCCAGCCGGTACCGGACCGTCTGGGTGTGCACGTGCAGCTCGTCGGCGACTGCTTTGCGGTTGCCCATATGTAGCAGCCACGACTTCAGGGTCTCTAACAACCGGTCGCGGGTGGACTCGGGCAGCCCGGCAAGGGGCGCCAGGTACTGCTGGCGCAACGCGGTCAACAGCAGGTCGTCGCGGTGCACCACCAGCGCGTCGAGGTGCTCGTCGACGAACAGTGGGTCGTCGGGCAGTACGTGTCGCAGCCGTACGGCGTGTTCCGCGAGGCCCACACTGGCCGGCAGCCGGTCTACCGGCACCGTGGCGCCGACCACCGCCCCGGCCCCGCGCAGCGCGGTGGCCAGCCGCTTGCGCTGCCCGGGCCCTTCCGGGTCCGGCACGATCGCCACCAGCATCGGCCCCCGCCGCAGCCGCAGGCAGGAATCGTCGAGACGCTCCAGCAGCGCCCGTCCGACCGCATTGTCCGGATTGATCAAGACGACGGCAGCCTGCCGGGGCAGCGGCCACTCGACCCGGGCCGCGGCGGCTCGGACGGCCGCCATGTCACCGCGGTCGGACAGCAGTAGCTGGGCCAGCTCATCGCGCAGCCGCTCGCGAGCATGTCCTTCGACCGCCTGCGCTTCGACGTATCCCCGCAGCGACGCCGACGACAGCTGGTCCACGGCGGCGAACACGACCGAAGCCAATCCCGCGAA
>JAICHZ010000424.1 GCA_025924655.1 Pseudonocardiaceae bacterium
CGTCGGCCATGACGATGTGCAGGGTGCCTTGTACGTGGTACTGGAAGTGCGGTGCCTCGCACAGCTCGGTGCCGGCGATCGGCTTGATGTGGTCGGACCATCGCCAACCGGGATGCAGCGTCAGACGGCCGATGTCGCTGCCGCCGATGGTGAGCAGGTCGAGTTGTCCCCGTTCGAAAGTGCGGCTCTCGTCCGGTGCTGCGAAGGTCTTCTGCTCCGCTGTGCCATGATCGTCTCCTACGAATGGTGCGCCGGACCTATCGCCGGCGATGGAACAACGATGCAGCCGCGTCTTGCCACCGGTTGGCCGCAGCCGTGGCAAGCCGGTGGCAAGGAGTCCGGGACATCGTGATGGTCGTCTAAGGCGCACAACCCAAGGAGGTCACGATGTCCGACGACCGCAGCGATGGGCCCGTTGAGCGGTACTTGGCAGCCATCGAGGGTGCGGCTGTGGCCAGCTGCGATGCGTTCAGCCCCGACGTGACGCTGGACGCCACGGTGCCGCACTGGCGTTTCAGCGTCCGCGGTGACGCCGCCGTACGGGCTGAGCTGGCCCGCTGGTACGCCGACGCGGGCAGTTTCGAGGAGCTCAAACGCACCCCGCTGCCCACTGGGGAGCTGGTCGAGTTCACGCTTCGTTGGGAGCAGGAAGGCGTCCCGTATGCCGTCCACCAAGCCCACATCGTCGAGGTGACTGATGGCTGGATCACCAGAGACCAGGCGTGGTGTGGTGGACGGTGGTCGGCGACTCTGCTGGCCGAGATGGCCGAGGCCGCTGATGTCACCGCCTGAGACCGTTGCCCGTCTGGATGATCTGCTGGTGGCCGCGAGCAGCCGCCAGCCGTGGGTGCCCGAGGACACCAAATCGGGTGCACGTTTCGAGCGGGTCGTCATCGACGGCGAGCGCTACGTGCTGAAGTATCAAGATCCCCGCGACGACTGGCTGCTGCGGGCCACCGGGGACCCTGGCGAACGCTACGTTCGCCTGTGGGAGGTCGGGCTGTTGGGGCGGATGCCTGACGTCATCGACCCGGCGGTGATGGCGGGCAGCTTCGACGGTGCCGTGGGCAGGGTGCTGCTGCGGGACGTCACCGCCCAGCTTCTCCCGCCCGGCCGGCCGTTCTCGACTGAGCAACACCTCCGCTTTCTCGACCACATGGCCGCGCTGCACGCCGCCTTCTGGGGCTGGCGCGATGAGGTGGGGCTCACCCCGCTGGCCATCCGGTACCTGATGTTCTCGCCCGCCGTGGCGAAGGCCGAAGCGGCCCGTGGCTCCGCGGCGGTGGTGCCCACGGTGATGGCGCAGGGCTGGGACAGGCTGCCCGTGGCGTCGACCCGGCTGGCCGAGCTGGTGCTGCCGCTGCTCGACGACCCCGCCCCGCTGGTCACTGCCCTCGGCGCGGTGCCGCACACGCTGGTGCACGGTGACTGGAAGGCGGCCAACCTGGGCAGCCACCCGGACGGGCGCACGGTGCTGCTCGACTTCGGCGAAGTTCCCGGGGAGGCATCGCCGCTCGCGGATTTGTCCTGGTACCTGGCGCTCAACGCCGACCTGCTGCCCGAGGCCAAGGACCAGGTGATCACCTCCTACCGGGAGGCGCTGCAACGCCACGGGATCGACACCGCCGGCTGGTGGGACGCCGCGGTCGCGCTCGAACTGCTCGCCACGATGGTTCAGTTCGGGTGGGAGAAGGCACTCGGCGGCCCTGGTCCGGAACTGGCCTGGTGGGAGGCACGGGCAGCCGAGGGCGCGCGGTGGCTGTGACGACCGCCTACGACGGCCTGGCGCGCGAGTGGGACGCCGCGGCCGGTCTGGTGTACCGACCGCTGGCCCGGTCCCTGGTGGCAGCGTCGCCGGTGGCACTGGCGGGGTGCCTGGTGCTCGACGTCGGGAGTGGGACGGGTGCGGTCGCGCTGGCCGCGGCGGCGCGCGGCGCTCGGGTGGTGGCCGTTGACAGATCTACCGAGATGGTCAGCTACGGGAGTGCGCAGGGTTGGCCGGCGGTGGTGGCTGACGTGCTCGCGCTGCCGTTGCGCGGCGGTGTGTTCGACGCCGCCATCGCGGGATTCCTGCTCAATCACCTGCCACCGGCGGCGGCCCTGGCCGAGATTGCCCGGGTGGTGTGTCCCGGCGGAGTGGTGCTCGCCTCGACCTGGGCGGGGGGACAGCGTGACGC
>JAICHZ010000425.1 GCA_025924655.1 Pseudonocardiaceae bacterium
ATCCGGATCCCACCGACGGTCACGCCGCGCGCCCACTGAGGGGGCCCACCGCGCTGCGCATCGTCTTGGGCACCCAGCTGCGTCGGCTCCGCGAAGCCCGCGGAATCACCGCCGCAGCGGCCGGCCAGGCGATCCACGCGTCCCACGCCAAGATCAGCCGCATGGAGCTGGGACGGGTCAGCTTCAGAGAACGCGACGTGACAGAACTGCTCACCCTCTATGGCATCACCGACGAACAAGAGCGAAGAGCGTTCCGGACCTTGGTCCGGCGGGCCAACGTGCCCAGCTGGTGGCACCAGTACAGCGACATCGTCCCGAATTGGTTCGAGACCTACCTCGGCCTGGAACAGGCCAGCGCGGTCATCCGCACCTACCAACCACAACTCATACCCGACCTGCTGCAGACCCCACAAGTCGCCCGCACCATCATCCAACTCACCCAGCCACACCAATCCGATGACGACACCGAACGCCGGCTCGCACTGCGGATGACACGTCAGGAAACCGTCACCCAACCCGGAGCACCTCAGCTATGGGCAGTGATGGAAGAGGCCGCCCTATGGCGCGTCCATGGGCACTCCGTGATGCGCGAGCAAATACAGCATCTAATCGAAATGGCCGAACTCCCCAACATCACACTCCAAATAGTACCAATCCATTCCCGGGCGCACCCGGCATTAGGTGGTCAATTCACCATCCTACGGTTCTCCAACCCCGACCTACCGGATATCGTCTACCTTGAGCAGCTAACCAGCGCCCTTTACCTAGACAAAAACGAAGATGTCCAGCACTACCTGATAATCATGGACCGACTAAGCGTTCAAGCCAACTCCCCCACCGAGACGATCAAACTCCTGAACGACACACTCAAAAAAACCTCGAATTGATCCCGCCGGTGTTCTCCTGGATCAACCGAGCTAGCTCGGGCTGAACAAGGTCGAGGATCAGTCGGCCGGTTTCGTTGCGGCTGGGGTCCAGTCCGATTTGTTCAGTGACGCTCGGGCGAGATCGGTCCAGTCGGTGTGGGCATGGGTCAGCAGGATCAGCCCGACGCCGACCAGAAGCACCGCACGAAGCGTCCGCTCGACCGCGAGGACCGGCAACAGCCGGCTTGGGTCCTGCGTACCGTCGTTCGGGGAGGACTGCTTCGGCGCGTAAGTCTTGCCGGGTTGCTTCGCGGCTGGCACCATAGCGGCCTCACGTCCAGACGGCTACTCAACGTACAGGGACAGTTACGAGACACCGTGCCATATAGAGGCGCGAAATGCTGCATCGGTCCGCAGGGCGAACCTGCCGGCGAGCTGCTGAGCATCCGAGGTGAGCTGGGGATTTGAGTCGACTTGTCGACATCGGCAGCGGAAAGTAGGAGATACATGGTAGCGAGGGTGGAGAGCGACTTTGCGGCCGATATCATGGGGCTGCAGGTCCTAGAGCAGGGTGTCGACACTCGTGTGGTCATCGTGACCGGGGAGGTCGATACGCTCACCGCGCCGCAGCTGACCGATTTCCTGAAGGAGCAGTTGTCCACCGCCCGGGTTGTCGTGGTGGACCTCGACGGCGTGCAGTTCCTCGGATCTGCCGGGCTGTCCGCATTGTTTGAGGCCAACGAACTCGCCACTGAACAAGACCGCGCCCTGCGGTTGGTGTGTCATTCCCGAATCGTCAACCGTGCCCTAGAAGCCACCGAGCTATGCGAGTGCTTCACCTTCGCCGACACCGTGTCAGCTGCTTTGAAGTAGTCGGCCTGACCAAGCCGGTAGGCCGCTGAGAACAAGCCACGCTGGTCGCTGCACCCAGGTTCGGCGGCGGCACGTCGTGCAGGCGGGTGGACAGCCCCCCGTCGCGGTCGTTGGAGCGCACCCGAAGAAGTCCTTGGCGCCCAGCGCCGCACAGCTCGGGGTGCCCAGGATGCATCAGGGAGCCCGGCCCCATTACGGGCAGCATTGGGTGCTCGCCCGGTGCGCCGAACGTCTCGTAGGCGATCCTGATGCCCTTGCTGGCCACCGTGGTGGACTGCGTCCTTGAGGGCGGGTATAAGGCTCGGTCAGGTGGTGAGTTGCTCGATGTAGCGGTTGATCGATGATGTCCGGTCGCTGTAGGTGTTCTTGATCGCTTGAATAATTTTGTCGGGTCCGTGGGCCGGGAGCAGGGCGGCTACCTCGGCTATG
>JAICHZ010000426.1 GCA_025924655.1 Pseudonocardiaceae bacterium
TCAGAACTGCACCGACAGGGCCCGCCGCACCAAGTCGTTGAGCGCGCCGACGATCATGTCGCCGGTCACCACCTTGTAGAGAACAGCGGCGAAGGCGGCCGCGGCGATCGTTCCGATGGCGTACTCGACAGTGCTCATGCCGGCCTCGCCGTCCACCGCACCGGCCAGTCGGGTGATCACCAGCCGCCACCACCGCGGTCTGGTCGCTGTGCTGCGTTGGGTTGTCATCGGGTCAGCTCCTCCTCTGGGTAGATATCTGTCGTTGTCACCACTGCCGCATCAGGCCACCGGCTAGTCCGATCAGCACCGGAACGACACCGATCACGAGGAAGGCGGGAAGGAAGCACAGCCCGAGCGGGGCCGCGATGAGCACTCCGGCGCGCTGCGCGCGGGCTTCGGATCGCTCCCGGGCATCGGCTCGTACCTCTGTCGCCAGCCGGGTCAGCGACTCGGCGAGTGCGATGCCACTGCGCCCGCTGCGCCGGGCGGCCTTAGCCAGCCGCGCCGTCGCGGTGCAATCCAGTGCGGGCAGCCAGGCCTGTGGGTAATCGGCACCCAGGGCGAGCAGTTCAGCGGTTCGTAGCAGCGCCGGCCCAGCTGGTTCGCCGAGCCCCTCAGCGACCGCCCGCACCGCCACCGGTACCGGTACTCCGGCTCGCAGGCAGGCCGCCAGCAGCTCCCACGCTCCGGCTAGCGCCAACGGCTCCACGTCGGCGCCTGTCCTGCGTGATGCCGACCGGGTAACGCGTCCCGGCGCCGACACCGCGTTGATCGACTGCCGCAACCTCGATCGGGGACCGGCTGGACCGGGCGCCATCAGCAGTGCGATCGCGACCAGCAGTGTGGCAAGCGTCGGCGGCGTCATGTCGGCACCGCCCCGGACACCAGCCGCGCACTCCACAGCACGCCGATACAAGCGGCGGCAGTGCCGATCACCAGAAGTACCTGGCCCACCACGGTCTGGCACAGCACATGCAACGGGACGGCGCCCACCGCCTGGCCAAGCGCCAACCCGAGCAGCGGCAGCCCTGCGAGCACCGCAGCGGTCGACCGGGGTCCGGCAAGCCGGACCTGTACCTCGGCGGCGAATCGCACCCGGTGCTCGGTATCCGAGCGCACCGCGTCGAGCAGGTCCGCGAGCGGGATCCCGTAGCGGTCGGCCAGCGACCACGCATCGGCGAGCCGGCCTAGCCACGCGCGCAACGGCGCTGTACCTGCGCTGCGCAGCACCGCCGGAACGTCGCCGCCGAGCCTGGCCGCCGCGGCGACCGCGGACAGTGCCCGGACAACGTCAGTGCCCGCGTGCGGAGAGCCGTCGACCTGGGTTTCGGCAGCTGCTGTGATCGCGTCGCCGGGATGGGCGCCGGCCCGCAGTTCGGCCACCAGAATCCCGAGCGCATCGGAGAGTCCGGTGGCCGCCGTTGCCGCCGCCCGGCAATCCCGACCGGCCCGGCGGCGCGCGACGACGGTGCCGGTCACCATCGCGGCGGCCAGGCCGCCACCTGCGCCGGCCAGCAACGCACCGACTCCCGCCACCAGTCCTACCAGCAGCAGGCCGCAACGCCGGGTGGCCAAGCGACCGCAGGCCGCCGCGACTCGGGATCGAGACCCACGGCGGCGCAGACCGGTGAGCCGGCTGCGACCCACCCCCGCCGGCCAACACAGCTCCCCGGCCGCCAGCGCGACCACCGCGAGGCTCAGCACGCCACACCTCGGGCCTCCAGCAGGCCATGCAAATGTTGCTTGCCCGGGCCCCAGCGACCGTCCTGCCAGGCAGGTAGTACCCGAACCAGCTCGCTACCGCGCTGCAACACTCCCACCGCGGCCAGTTCGCGCACTCCGTCGCGGCGCATCACATGCAGCACCACATGCACGGCGGCGGCGAGTTGGCTGTGCAACGCGTGGCGCGCCATGCCGCCCAACGCGGCCAGCGCCTCCAGCCGAGCCGGCACCTCGGCGGGTGAGTTCGCGTGCAGCGTGCCGGCACCGCCTTGGTGCCCGGTGTTGAGTGCGGCGAGCAGGTCACACACCTCCGCCCCGCGCACCTCGCCGACCACCAGCCGGTCCGGGCGCATCCGCAGCGCCTGGCGCACCAGATCCCGCAGAGTCACCTCACCCGCGCCTTCGACGTTGGGTGCCCGGGTGGTCAACCGGACGACA
>JAICHZ010000427.1 GCA_025924655.1 Pseudonocardiaceae bacterium
AGAGCACCTCGCCGGCGCCACCAACCACCACTTGGCGATGGTCGCCGTGGCTGGCCAGACGGTGATCGGCGTAGCGAGCGCCGAACTCAATCCCGCAGACGCCCAATGCGCGGAGGTGGCCGTGCTGGTCGACGACGCTCGGCAGCACACCGGGATCGCAACCCTGCTATTGGAGCACCTCGCCGCACAGGCTCGGCGTCACGGTATCCGGCGTTTTGTCGCCGAGGTGCTCGAGGACAACGTGGGGATGCTCGACGTGCTACGGCGCGCGGGGTTCCGGTTGAGCACCGAGCACGAATGCGGGGTGGTCGAGGTGACCGTGGACCTTGAACTGAGTGGTTCGCTGCGCCGGGCCGTCGCGACGCGGGAGCGTGCCGCGGAGGTCGCTTCCCTACGGCGGGTGCTCGCGCCGCGCAGCGTGGTCGTAGTCGGCGCATCCCGGTACCGGGTGGGCGCATCCCGCTACGGTGGCGTGGGCCGCGCGGTGTTGGACAACCTGCTGGCGGGGGGCTATTCGGGCCGGTTGGCGGTGGTGAACTCCCATGCCCGGCCGGTCGGCACGATCGCTGGGGTGGCGGCTTATCGGCAGGTGGCGGAGGTTCCCTTTGCTGCGGACCTGGCGGTCCTGGCGATCCCGGCCGCGGCGGTGCCCGAGGTGGTCGAGCAGTGTGGGCAGGCCGGGGTGGCCGCGGTGGTGGTGTTGAGCTCGGGGTTCGCTGAGGCCAGCGGGGTCGGAGTCGATATCGAGCGGGAGTTGGTGGCTCGGGCGCACCGCTACGGGATGCGGCTGGTCGGGCCTAATTGTTTTGGTGTGCTCAACACTGACCCCGCGGTGCGGCTGGACGCGACGTTCGGCACGGCGCGGCCGCTGCCGGGCCGGATCGCGCTGGCCTCGCAATCCGGCGCGTTGGGGATCTCGGTGCTGCACGCCGCGGCGCAGCGCGGGTTGGGGATCTCGGCGTTCGTGTCGCTGGGTAACAAGGCCGACGTCAGCGGCAACGACCTGCTGCTGGCTTGGGCCGAGGATCCGCGCACCGCGGTGATCGCGCTGTATCTGGAGTCGATCGGCAACCCGCGGCGCTTTCGGCGCATCGCCCGGGAGGTGTCGCGGACCCGCCCGGTGGTGGTGTTGCGCAGCGGCCGATCAGCGCCCGGTGCTCGGGCCGGTCGCTCCCACACCGCGGCCGCGGCCGCGCCCGATGCGGTGCTCGGCGCGCTGCTGGCCGACTCCGGTGTGATCGGCGTGGACAGCACCGCTGAACTGCTCGACGTCGCCGCGCTGTTGGAGTGTCAACCGGTGCCGACGGGGACGAGGATCGCGGTGCTGGGCAACGCGGGTGGCCCGGGCGCGCTGGTCGCTGACCACGCCGTCGCTGCCGGGGCCACGGTGCCTGCGTTGAGTTCGGAGACGGTCGCCGCGGTGCGCGCCGCCGCGCCGGGTGCTGCTGCCGCGGGCAATCCGATCGACCTGGGTGCCGCCGCCCCACCTCGGGCCTATGCCGAGACCCTGCGTGCGCTGCGGAACTCCGGGGAGGTCGACGCGGTGGTCGTGCTGCATGCCAGCACCCGAGCAGTCGACCACGCGCAGGTACTCAGCGCCGTCGGCTCCGCTGCGCAGTGCACCGGGCTACCTGCGGCAGGCGCTCTGCTGGGCGCGGACCCACCCACGGGCACCTCGGTGCCCTGGTATGAGTTCGGTGAGCAGGCGGTGCGCGCCCTGGTCCGAGCCGGGGGACTGGGCCGATGGCGCACCTCCACCGCGGGCGACGACCCGACTCCGCTGCCGTTCGATCCGCAACCGGTCCAGCAGCTGCTGGCCACCGCTGCCCGCTGCGCGCAGGGATGGCTCGAGCCCGCCGCCGCGTTTCGCGTACTCGATCTGACCGGGATCGCGCACTGCCCCAGCCAGGTGGTCACCGGATCCGCCGCAGCGGTGGCCGCTGCCCGGGAGCTGGGGGTCCCCACGGTAGTCAAATCCGCCGAACCCGGATTGGTGCACAAGACCGACGTGGGCGCGGTCGTGGTGGGTCTGGCTGACGAGGCCGCGGTGCAGGTGGCGGCCGAACAGATCATCGCGGCGACCGGTTCCCCGGCGCTGCTGCTACAGCCCATGGTGCCGGCACAGCTGGAGCTGGCCGCGGGAGTG
>JAICHZ010000428.1 GCA_025924655.1 Pseudonocardiaceae bacterium
GCGACGAACCCACCCGCGACAAAGCCACCCGAGACGAATCCACCCGAAACGACAGCGTCATGGGCACCGGCTACTCACAAGGCGCTGGCAATGCGCAGCGGCGACTAACTGTCCGCTCCGTGACAGGGTTGATCAAGTGGAATGGAACCAGTCAAGCCCTTAGGTGCGCCTACGGCCTGCTCTTCCAGGGAAGCATGCATGCCTGCACGAGGGACCCCATCGTCGCGGCGATGAGTTATCGCAGGCAACTAGCTTAATTTGGTTCGGTTTCGGCCGGCACCTGATGCAAGAGTGCTCACTTCGCCGCACGGGCGCAGTGAGCACTCTTGCATCAGGGCTCGCGCGATTCCTTCAGCCTGGCTAGCGCCTCCGCGAGGATGGCCTCGCCGTCGGCATCGGAGCGGCGCTCCTTCACGTAGGCAAGGTGCGTCTTGTACGGCTCATTGCGCGGCGCATTGGGCGGCCGCTGCTCGTTGCGCCCCGCTGGAAAACCGCACCGTGGGCAGTCCCACACATCCGGTTCCTCAGCCTCGGCCGCGAACGAAACCCGAGACTCGTGCCCATTGGCGCACCAGTAGGAGACCCGGTTACGGGGAGCAGTCTCGCCTCGCTCGGACTCGCCCATCGGACCTGCACCGACCCGCGTACCGCGGATCGCGTTGCCACTAGCCATTGATCGCCCTCACGTCGCGGAACCGCCCGGAGCGGCTCAGCCGATCTTGATCAGGAGCCCGATCCCCACAATGGAGATCACCCATACCGAGCTGACGAACAGCGTCAGCCGGTCCAGGTTCTTCTCCACAACGCTGGACCCGGACAAACTCGATTGCACGCCACCACCGAACAAACTGGATAGCCCTCCACCGCGGCTTCGATGCAGCAAGATCAGCAGGATCAGCGCGATGCTGGTGACCAGGAGCAGGATCTGCAGGAAGAGCTTCATCACACCCTCGTCGGACGACGACTGATTTGCAAGGCTACCCCGTCGCGCCGCCGAACGCGGCCCGGCCTCGGGATCACGGAGTCCCCCTCACGGTAATGGTCCGCCGGCGGCCAGGGCGCAGAGCTTCGCGAAGTCGTCCGCGTCCAGGCTCGCACCACCGACCAGTGCGCCGTCGATATCCGGCTCGGCGACCAGCTCGGCGACATTGCTCGATTTGACCGATCCGCCGTAGAGCACCCGGACCTCGTCGGCGACCGCCGCGCCGTATTTGTCGGCCAGCGCTCCCCGCAGCGCGCCGCAGACCTCCTGCGCGTCGGCCGGGGTAGCGACCCGGCCGGTACCGATCGCCCAGATCGGCTCGTAGGCCACCACGATGGTGTGGGCCTGCTCGGCGGACAGGCCCTTGAGCGCGGCACGCAGCTGTGCAGTGCTGTGCGCCAAGTGGTCGCCAGCCTCACGAACCTCCAGACCTTCCCCCACGCACAGGATCGGCACCAGCCCGTTGCGCAGTGCGGCGCGTACCTTCGCCCCTACGGTGGCGTCGTCCTCGCCGTGGTGTTCGCGGCGCTCGGAGTGCCCGACAATGACGTAGCTGCAATCCAGCTTGGCCAGCATCGGCCCGGACACATCGCCGGTATAAGGCCCGGAGTCCTTCGGCGAGAGATCCTGCGCACCGTAACGGATCAGCAGCTTGTCACCCTCGATGAGGGCCTGCACGCTGCGCAACGCAGTGAACGGCACCAGCACTGCCACCTCGACCTTGGCGAAGTACTTCTCCGGCAGCGCGAAGGCAAGCTTCTGTACCAGAGCGATGGCCTCCAGGTGATGGAGGTTCATCTTCCAGTTGCCGGCAATCAACGGTTGGCGGGCCACGCCCTAAGTCTCCAGCACTGCGATGCCGGGCAACGACTTGCCCTCCAGAAACTCCAGGGATGCGCCGCCACCGGTGGAGATGTGCGAGAACCCGTCCTCGGGCAGACCCAGCAACCGCACCGCGGCCGCCGAGTCACCGCCGCCGACCACGCTGAACGCGTCCGACCCGGCGATGGTCTCCGCGACGCCGCGAGTGCCCGCCGCGAACGGCGCCAGTTCGAATACGCCCATTGGACCGTTCCAGAACACCGTGGCGGCACCGGCCAACGCCGCGGCGAAGTCACGCACCGTCTGCGGCCCGATGTCC
>JAICHZ010000429.1 GCA_025924655.1 Pseudonocardiaceae bacterium
CAACTTCGGCCGGTTCAGCCGTGAGCGGATCCGTGAAGTCAGCATCGAGACGAGCAGGGCATGACGCATCAGGACACCACCCAGCAGCACCAAGCTGACTGGGCGGAGGCGGCCGTCGCCGAGCACGCCGAGGAAAATGACGCAGGACACCTCGCGCATGCCCCAGTCGGGGCTGCTCCCGCCGGCCGGGAGCAGTTGGTGCTCGAACGCATCGATCGGGCGAGGCGGGCCCGTCCCCGGGTGCGGGAAAAGCTCATCACCCTCGCGCATGGCGCCGGTGGCAAGGCCACCCAGTCCCTGATCGAGGCGATATTTCTCGACGCCTTCCGCAATCCCCTGCTGGAGCCGCTCGAAGACGCCGCGACGGTGACGGCGGGCGACGTTCAGCTCGCTTTCACCACGGACTCCTATGTGGTGTCGCCGCTGTTCTTCCCGGGTGGGAACATCGGTGACCTCGCAGTCAACGGCACGGTCAATGACCTGGCTGTCTCCGGGGCGCGGCCGGCACATCTGTCCGCCGGGTTCATCCTGGAGGAGGGATTCCCGGTTGAGGATCTGCGCAAGATCGTGGCCTCGATGGCCGCGGCCGCGGCGGCGGCCGGGGTCTCGATCGTTACCGGGGACACAAAAGTTGTACAGCGCGGCAAAGGTGACGGCTGCTACATCAACACAGCCGGGGTGGGAGTGATCACTGGCGGCCTCAAGCTGGGGGTGGCCACCGCACGTCCTGGCGACGTAGTGATCGTCTCCGGGCCGGTGGGTGACCACGGCATCACCATCATGCTGGAACGTGGTGAGTTGGACTTGGAGGCCGAGCTGGTCTCCGATACTGCATCGGTGCACGAGCTGGTTCAGGGACTGCTCGACGCGGTGGGCCCGGATGTCCGAGCCATGCGCGATGCCACCCGTGGTGGTGTCGCGACAATTCTCAACGAGGTGGCCACGGCTGCTGGCGTGGCCGTGGTGGTCGAGGAGGAAGCCGTCCCGGTACGCCCGGAGGTGCGTGGTGCCTGCGAGCTACTGGGCATCGACCCGCTCTACGTCGCGTGTGAGGGACGCATCGTGGTGATCGTCGACCCTGGTGCGGCCGATGCTGCGGTCGCGGCATTGCAGGCCCATCCACTCGGTGCCGGCGCCACCGTTGTCGGTCGCGTTGCTGAGGATCCGCCTGGACTGGTCTTGCTCAAGACCGGGTTCGGCGGCACTCGGATCATCGATCTGCTAGTCGGCGACCCGCTACCGCGGATCTGCTGAGGACATCGCTAGGAGGTCCGCTGAATCGCAGTGAGTTGATCACTGAGCTCGTGGCCGATTGGCCCGAGCCCGGTGAGGTTGTCTACCTCGAGCGCCGGGGTGACAGTTACACGATACGGCGCGTAGGCGCTGATGGTGCTATGCCGCTGCCGACGCCGGATGAGGCATTGCCTGATGCCTGGATCTACTACGGCGGATGGCCAGCGCGTGACAAGCACGAACAGTCGGCGTTCTTTGATGACCTGTTTGCGGAGATGGAGGCGGCGGCCGGGGGTCATGATCGTTGCCGTTGGTCGGTGGATGATCCTTGGCCGCACGCGCACTAAGTCACGCTCACCACGTTACGGGCACGGAGTCGAGGTGGGATGGCCTACCGCATTCACGCGTCCGATCGGACCGCGTTCAAGCGCTGCCGTCGGCAATGGGATCTGAGTTCGCGTAACCGGCAGAACCTCGAACCGATCGTCGGTTCCGGTCTGATTGACCTGGCTCAGGCGGTACATGATGCACTCGCGGTGTACTACTTCCCCGGAATGTGGGAATGGGACAGGTCCATCGTGACACCGCTGGTACATCAGGCTCTGGAGCGTTCGGTGCGCTCCCAAGCGAAGGCTGTAGGCGGCGTGGGGGTCGACGACCAAGCCGTGCAGGAGACGCTGAATCGCGGCCGTGCGCTGCTGGATGCCTACGCCGCATGGGCCCCGACAGTCGATCACTTCACTCCCATTCGCGTCGACACCGATTTCGAGGCGAATATCCCCGACCCAGCGACGCCCGGAGCCACCCTCGTGACCCCCGCCGGCGAGGAGATCCGGTATTGCGACCGTGTTGACCTACTCGCGATCGACTCCGACGACGC
>JAICHZ010000430.1 GCA_025924655.1 Pseudonocardiaceae bacterium
GCGACCAGGGTGTCCCGGTAGAAGCCGGCCAGGTCGACCAGTGCGCGGTCCAGCGCGTCGCGCTGGGTGCGGGTGGCCCGGGACTTCTGCCGGCGTTCCAGCTCGCGGATCGCGCCCTTGGCGCCGCGAGTCGCCGCCGCGGCGCCTTTCCCGGTTCCGCCGGCCCCGAGCGCGGTCTCCAGTTCCTCGGTCTCGGCCGCGTTACGAGCCACCGTCAGACCGCTGGCCTCCGACTCGGCGGCTCCGACCAGCTCATCGGCCAGCGTGAACACGTCGGCGAAGGAGCCCAGTGCCGTCGGCACCCGCAGCACCGCCTCCCGGCGGGCCCGGGCCTGCGGATCGGTGGCCAACCGGCGGGCCCGGCCGACGTGGCCGCCGCACACCGAGGCGGCCCACCGCGCGGTGTCCGCGTCGAGCCCGTCGCGTGCCACCAGCACGTCGGCGATGGCCGTGGCGGGCGGGGTCCGCAACCCCACTGACCGGCAGCGCGACCGCAGCGTCACCGCGATGTCGTCGGGGTGATCCGACGGCGCGCAGAGTAGGAACACCGTACGCGGCGGCGGCTCTTCCACGGCTTTGAGCAACGCGTTGGCCGCGCCCTCGGTGAGTCGGTCGGCGTCTTCGATGAGCAGCACCTGCCACCGGCCCGCCGACGGCCGTCGCGACGCCCCGACGACCAGCGCGCGCATGTCCGCCACCGAGATGGACAGACCTTCGGGAACCACCTGCCGGACGTCGGGGTGGTTGCCCGCCAGGGTGGCGCGGCAGCCCTGGCAGCTGCCACACCCCGGTCCCGCCACCGCATCAGTGCACTGCAGCGCGGCGGCGAAAGCCCGGGCCGCGACCGAACGACCACTGCCGGGCGGACCGGTGAACAGCCACGCGTGGGTCATCGCCCCAGCCGGTCCGGCGGCCTCGACCAGGGTGGCCACCGCCGGCTCCTGCCCGACCAGGTCGGCCCACACGCTCATTCCGGTGCTTGCGGTGCTTGTGCCGGCGGGGCCGGCGGAGCCGCCTCAGCCGACCGAGTCGCCGGGGCCTGCGGAGGGCTGGTGGGCGCACCGCGGACCCCGGCCCGCAGGTCAGCCAGCAACGATCCGTTGTGCCGGTCGTCCATCTGGCGGTGCGCGACCATGCCGACCATCGCCGCCAGCAGGCCGGCACACAGCAGCACCGGGCGGGTGCCATCGATGGTCACCGGCTCGCTGAACAGCGTGATGGTGCGCTGCTGGACCAGCCCGACCGCGAACGGGACCAGGGCCATCGACGCGAGCAGATCCAGCCGGACCAGCGACTGGACGAACGCGATGGTGCGGCCCCGCATCTCGTCGGCGACCTGCGCCCCGATGATGGTCAAGCCGGTGAGGAAGGCGACGCCGCCGGCGCAGCCCACCAGGATGACGGCGGCCAGCGCGACGATCAGGTGTGGCGCCAACGCGACGGCGACGAGCGCCAACCCGGCCGCCACGATCGCCAGGCCGAACAGTCCGCGGTGCCGGATCCGGCGCGCCGCCAGTGGCGCCACAGCCATGCCCAGACCGAGACCGACGAACAGCGACGCGAACAGCAGCCCGTAGGCAGCGTCGCCACCGCCGAGGCTGGTGGAGTACAGCTTCGCGCAGGCGATGACGGCCCCGCCCGCGGCGAAGGCGCCGAGAATCCCGGTGACCAAGCCGCGGACCAGCGGCGTGCCGCGGACGAAGATGACACCATCGCGCAGCATCGTGAACAGGCCCGGTTGAGCCTCCCGCCTGGCCAGCGCGCGGCCGGAGATCTCCGGGATCCGGGTCCCGACCACCAGCGCACAGAATGCGTAGGCGAAGCCGTTGATACTCAACGCGAGATAGGCCGAGCCTTCGGCGCTGTGAATCAATCCGGCCTGGCGCAGCACCGGACCGAGTTTGGACAGCGCGCTGAATACCCCGGAGGCGAGCAGGACGGCCACCCCGTAGGTCATGATCAATGACAGCTGGTTTGCGGTTTCGACTTGCTCGGGGCGGCGCAGCAGGTTAGGAATCGAGGCGTCCTTGGCCGGGATCCAGAACAGTGCGCACAGCTCGATGAGGAAGGTCGCCGCGAACAGCCAGGCCAGCTGGCCC
>JAICHZ010000431.1 GCA_025924655.1 Pseudonocardiaceae bacterium
AGGCGGCGGCGCATGCCGCCGGAGTAGGTCTTGGCCGGGCGGTTCGCGGCATCGGAGAGGTCGAACCGGGTGAGCAGTTCGTCGGCCCGCGCCCGCGACTCCCGCTTGCCCAGGTGGTAGAGCCGCCCGACCATCTCGAGGTTCTCGAAACCGGTCAGGTACTCGTCGACAGCCGCGTACTGGCCGGTGAGTCCGATGGACGCCCGCACCCGGTCGGCGTCGCGGACCACGTCGAGCCCCACCACCGCGGCGCGGCCCTCGTCGGCCCGCAGCAGCGTCGTGAGGATGCGCACCACCGTCGTCTTCCCGGCGCCGTTCGGGCCCAGGAGGCCGAGCACGGACCCCTCGGGTACGGCAAGGTCGACGCCGGCCAGCGCGGTGGTCTCGCCGAAGCGCTTGACGAGGCCCTCGACCACGATCGCGTCGCTCATGACGGGGACGGTAGGCCGGAGGGGTGACATTCCCCGACCGCTTTTCTCCGACGGCGGACGACGGTGCGCAGGGTGGTCGGCTGCATGCCGGTGGAGACCTCCGGGAGCCCCGGAAGTCATCGGCGCCCGGGCTAGCCGCAAAGCCGTTCACTTAGCGGCGGTGGCGGGCTGTCAAGGAAGCCGGCGGGTGGGCGTGTCGGTGGCGGAAGAGGCAACGGAGCTCCGGTAGGAGGGGGCATCCGCCAAGACGCTCTTCTCCCCGGGAGCTCCGTTGCCTGTTCAGTCTGGCACCTGTCGTGTCGTTCGTGAGGTCACCGTCGCCGAGGGCCGGTTCGCGCCGGGGCATCTGGGCGAGCTGACCCAGATCGTGCCGTTCGAGATGGTCGACGCCGTGCTGGCCAAGACCGGCGCGGTGCAGCAGCGGGTCCGAGACCTGCCCTCCCGGGTGGTGGTCTACCTGCTGCTGGCCGCCGCCCTGTTCACCGAGTGCGGCTACCGGCAGGTGTGGGCCCGCATGATCACCGGTCTGGACGGGCGGGCGGTGCCGACGCCGACTGCCGTGGCGCTGGCGGCCGCGCGCCGCCGGATCGGTCCGGCGCCGCTGGCGGCGCTGTTCGACCTGCTGCGCGGTCCGGCCGCCGGTCCGGCCACGAAGGGCGTGTGGTGGCGCGGGCGGCTGGTGACCGCGGTTGACGGCACACATCTGTGCTGCCCGGACACCCCGGCCAACCTGGCCGTCTACTGCAAGGGCGGCAGCAACCACGGCGGCACCGGCTATCCGATGGTGCGGCTGCTGGCCCTGGTCGCCTGCGGCACCCGGACGATCATCGACGTGACGTTCGGGACCACGCGCCGCGGGGAGACCGGCTACGCCACCGACCTGGTGCCGGGTATCCGTGCGCCGATGATCGTGCTGGCTGACCGCAACTTCGCCGTCGCCGATCTGCTCGCCCAGATCGCCGACCGGGGCGCGGACCTGCTGATTCGGGTCAAGAACGGGCGTCGGCTGCCGGTCTGCGCCCGCTGCGCCGACGGCTCCTGGCTGTCTTGGATCGGCCCGCTGAAGGTGCGGGTGATCCGAGCCCAGATCACCATCACCACCCCCGACGGGCAGCGCACCGAGGCCTACCAGCTGGTCACCACAGTGCTCGACGCCCCAGCTGGCGAGGTCGTCGGCCTGTATCACCAGCGGTGGGAGATCGAGACCGCCTTCTGCGAACTCAAGCAGGCCCTCGGGGGTGGGCGGGTGCTGCGCGCTCGCACCCCGGCCGGCCTCGAGCAGGAGATCTACGCCCGGCTGATCACCTACCAGGCGCTGCGCATCGTGATCGCTGACGCGACCCTCGCCGCGCCCGACGTCGACCCCGACCGGGGCAGCTTCACCGTCGCCCTGCGCGCCGCCCGCGACCAGCTGATCAAGGCTGCCGGAGTCATCGCCGACACCACGATCGACCTCGTCGGCGTCATCGGCCGGCAGGTCCTCGACGGCCTGCTGCCCGCCCGCCGCTGCCGCACCACCCCGCGCGTGGTCAAGCGAGCCATCTCCAACTACGCCCCGCACACCGCCAGTGGACGACTCCGCGGACCCAGCCGTCGGGCCACCATCAGCATCGACGTCCTCGCCGACACCGACCCTTGACGATCCGCCCCCCG
>JAICHZ010000432.1 GCA_025924655.1 Pseudonocardiaceae bacterium
CATCGCCGCCGCCCACGAGGCCAGCGAGCGAGGCATCACCGGCAAAGTCCTCATCGACACCCACTGAGCCTCAGCGCCCGACAGGGCCCGGGCCGCCGCCCGGCGACCGCCGTCGCTTTCTGGAGCGCCACCGAACGAACAATCAGAAACCGAGCAGGCAACAACCCAACCGACCAGGTAAGCAACCAGACGCCGCTGGCCTGACCCGAATCGAGACACAGACCGACAGGGAGGGATCGAGATGGACATCGATCTCACGGACAAAGTTGTCGTGGTGACCGGCGCCGGGCGCGGACTCGGTCGGGCCCTCGCGCTCGGGCTCGCCGAGCAAGGCGCCCGGATAGCCGTGCTGACCCGCCGACGCGAACAGGCACACGCCGTCGTCGCCGAAATCGACCAACTGCCTGGCGCCCCGAGGGCGCTCGCGGTCGAGGCCGACGTCGCCGACGAGGCAGCGGTGATCCAGGCAACCGCCCAGATCGACAACACCTGGGGACGGATCGACGCGCTGATCAACAACGCCGCATGGATACCACCGCGCCAGCACATCCTCAACGTGGAAGCGTCCCTCCTCGAGCGAGTACTGCGCTCCAACGTCATAGGCAGCTTCCTGATGACCAAACATGCCGCACCCATCATGATCCGCCAGGGTGGGGGACGCATCATCTACCTCAGCAGCGCCCTGGGTGTACAGGCCAACCCCGGGCTGGCTCCCTACGGCGCATCCAAAGCAGCAGTGAACATCCTGGCCAACGTCGCCCACCAAGAACTAGCCGGCTCCGGGATCAGGACCGTCGCCCTAGCCCCAGGGCTGACCGACACACCCGGAATGCGAAACAGCGTCGGCAACGACTACATCGAACACATCTCCCAGACCTACCCCAACCGACGGCTCGGACAACCACACGACATCGTGCCCCTCACCGCATTCCTATGCAGCCCCGCGGCCAACGAGCTATCCGGAACCGTGATCTCGGTGCGCCCACCCGCCACCGGCTGAGCCGACTCGAGTGGCTTGTCCGGCTGAGCCCGATCTGCAACTCCTGACGCACGCCCCGCCCGTTCACATCAGTCTGGTGCTCTGTGCCCGAAGCACCGTTGAGCCGACTCAACGCGAAGATCTTGCCGGCGACCTTGAAGACGCTGTTCGCCTCATCGAATGGGAACTCCTCCCGTGCGCCAGCGAAGGACAAGCAGACCGACTTGAGTTCCTCGGGACCCACGCCGCTCACGCTAGCTTGTTCGAGCCGGTCGCAGGCTCCCTCGCGTGTCGCAAGTCGATCCCTCTGCGGCACAAGATCGCTCACGATCAGCTCTGCGCGGCCAACGCCTTGTGACGCGCGGGAGACGCGGCGCGGGGCGAGGTTATCTGACGGGTTGATCGTTGGGTGGGGGCAGTGTGGAGCCATCCCGCAGGATCACTGGTCCCACGGGTGTGGAGGTGTTGGCTGGTGGTGGGGGCATGGGGTTCGGGGTGGGGGTCGGTTGTGGTGGACTGGGTTGGGTGATGGTGGTGTCGAACGGGGGTGGTGCGGGGGTTGCCGGGTGGGGGTTGATCAGGTCGACGAGGGTGGGTGCCTGATCAAGTCGGGGCACCCCCAGTGGGGGTAGTCCGAGCAGGTCGAGCACTGTTTTTCCGATGCTGACGTGGGAGTTCCATCGGCTGTCGATCCCCGGTCGTACCCGGCCGCCGAACATCAGCAGCGGTACCCGGGGTCCGTAGGCCAACTGGACACCGTCGGGGGTGTGTTCGAGGTTGGGGGTGATGACGTGGTCATCGAAGCCGCCCCAGTCGTCCCAGGTCAGCAGGAACACCATGTCGTCCCACAGCCCGGCGGTCGCGATGGCGTCGACGGCCTGCCAGATCTTGTTCTGGCCCTTGGTGACATCGGCTATCGGGTGCTCGTCGTCGGGGCTGTCGTGCCAGACCATGCTCAGCGCCGGCAGGTGCCCGGCGTCGGCGACGATCTGGTCACTGCGCACGATGTTCGCTGAGCCCTTGAGCTGCTGGTAGAACGCCACCGGGTAAGACGAGGTGCCGGTGTAGGCCTTCCAGCTCAGCCCGTGATCGCGGGCGTGCCCC
>JAICHZ010000433.1 GCA_025924655.1 Pseudonocardiaceae bacterium
CCATTGGCTGCTACCCGTGCTACTGGATCTGTCATCAGCTCCACCACTTGCGCCGCGCGGGATGCCCGTCCGCTCCCGACGGCCGGGCTGGGTTCGGCGAACCTACTACCCCATTCGGCGCAAGCCTGCCGGGAGGGGGTGAGTCAGCGGCGAGGACGGTTTGCTAACAGTCCGGATCAGGCTGGTCACTAACAGCAGGCTTGCGCAGGTGCCGGTGCACCCGCTCGAAGATTTCGGTCAGCGCGAGTCGTTCCTTCGGGGACAGCAGATCGACCAGGTTGTCGCGAACGCCCCGGACATGCGTGGGAGCCGCACTGCGCAGGATGTTCGCACCGTGCGGTGTGAGCACCGCGAAGACTCCCCGCCGGTCGCCCGGGCACTCCTGACGGCGCACCAGCCCGGCTTTCTCCATCCGGCTGATCTGATGGGAGATCCGGCTCTTCGACGAGGCGACCTGGTCAGCCAGCGTGCTCATCCGGGCCTGCCCGCAGGGCGCTTCAGACAGCCGGACGAGCAGTTCGTAATCGCCTAGCGCCAGCTTGTGGCATTCCTGCAAATCGCGGTTGAGCTGGGCATCGAGCACCGCTTTGCCGACGACGTACGCGCGCCACGCGCGCATCTCCTCGGCATCGAGCCAGCACGGCTCCCCGTCCACCCAGGCAGGCTAACCGATCACGTCCCGGACGACGCTGTGTGCGCCCAATTCCGCAGGACTGGCGTATCCGGCCAGCGCCAGGGTGAGATCAAAGTCACCAAGCAGGGTACGCAGCACGTGGGTCACCCCGCGCTGCCCGGCCAGCCCGAGCCCGTAAACCCACGGCCGCCCGAGCAGCACGGCCTGCGCCCCCAGCGCCAGCGCGATCAGCACGTCGGCGCCGCACCGGATACCGGAGTCCAGCAGCACCGGGGCCCGCCCGCCGACGGCGGCTACCACGTCGGGCAGGCAGTCCAACGCCGCCCGGGCGCCGTCGACCTGCCGGCCGCCGTGATTGGACACCACCAGGGCGTCGACGCCGTGGTCGAGCGCGGTCCGGGCGTCGTCGGGGTGGCAGATCCCCTTGATCAGCACCGGCAACCGGGTCCACTGGCGCAGCAGCGCCAGATCCGACCAGCTCAGGGCCGGATTGCCGAACACCTCCGTCCAGGCCTGCACGGCCAGCTGCATAGCCTGTGCCGACTCCTCCGGTGGCGGGTCCAGCCGGGCCCGGAACACCGGATCGGACAGGTAGTTCGCGATGCCCTTGGCCTGCAGGAACGGCAGCTGCGCCAACGCCAGGTCCCGGGGACGCCACCCCAGCGACCAGGTGTCCACGGTGAGCACGATCGCCTGGTATCCGGCCGCCTCGGCGCGGCGGACCAGTGACTCGGCCAGCTCCGGGTCCCGCGGCCAGTACAGCTGAAACCACCGTGCCGCATCCGGCGCCGCGGCGGCGACGTCCTCCAACGCGGTCGACGACGCGGTGGACAGCACGCTGGTCAGTCCCAGGGCGGCGGCAGCGCGAGTGACCGCGAGATCAGCGTCGGGATGCACCAGGCCGAGCACCCCCACCGGTGCGGTGAGCACCGGCGCCGTCATCGGAGTGCCCAATATCGTGGTGGACAGATCGCGCGCACTGACACCGCGCAGCATCCGCGGCACGATCCGCCACCGGGTGAACGCCGCACGGTTGGCGGCGATGGTGCGCTCAGTGGATGCCCCACCGGCGACATAGCTGAACGCCTCGGCCGGCAATACCTCCCGCGCCGCGCCCTCCAGCCCGTCTGCGGTCATCGGCAGCTCCGGCCGCTGCCCGGTCAGGCCAGCCCGGTAGATCTCGTTCGCCAGGTCACCGAAATGCGCCATACCGGGACAATATACGGTGACCCCCGGCCAAGGCCGCCACTTTGGCGCGACTACACTAAGTGGACTGACATAAGAAAGTCAGAGGAAGCTGAGAGTACTGATGGCGACGACGGACACACCGCAAGAATTCGATCCGCACGCTATTGATGCGTACTGGACACAGGTGTGGGATAAAGAGCAGTCCTGGGTGGTGGACAATAACGCCGACGCGGCGAACTC
>JAICHZ010000434.1 GCA_025924655.1 Pseudonocardiaceae bacterium
GGCCGGCTACGCCCTGCCGTTCCCGGTGCTGTCGGCGCACGACGCGGCGGCACTGGCGGTGAAGCTGGAGGACGGCGTCGCGCGCGCCTGGGTCCGGCTGCTCGACCGGGCCGCCCAGAAGAGCACCCGCACGCTGGCCGTCGAGAGCCTGTCGGCCACGGAGCTCCGGGCGGTCTCCTGGCGCGGTAAGGCCGGCCAGCAGCCGGTGACCAGCGCCTTCCCGGGTCTGCCGACCGGTTAGTACTGCGCCCGAGGACGTTCGCCCTGTCAGTGGTTCGCGCCCGAAGCAGCGTTGGAGGTCCTGGACGACTCGGACTGAGCTGAAGCGGTCCCCCTAAGCGGCCCTGATCCGAAAATAGCGCTGACCAGGCAGGACGCGACCGGTGGACTGCACGGTCTCGGTGAGTGGAGCCGGTCAGGGACATGCAACCGGTCAGCCCGTAGCGCGCGTTTTCACCTCGCAACGGCTCCGCCCAAGAGGCGGACTCCGGACTTTAGGGCTGGATGCGCCTCCACGTTGTTCGCGTGGCGAAACGATCTATCGCTCGGTACGAGACGGGCCGTTTGACGGTTCGGCGGCGACTACGGCGGTCAGGATCCACCACCCCGCAAGCCCCGAAACGGTGGACCCCAGTGGACGCTGGTGGACGGATGCCACCCGGCCTTCAGCGGTCGAGTGGCGCGTCCGAGAAGATCAGCGGTGGCGAATCTGGGAAAGGCCGGTTGCCCCGAGTCAGAGGCCGTCGGCCGCCTGCCGGATCTTCGCGATCACTGCGTCGACCTCCTCGCGCTGGGCGCGCAACTTCGTCGCCAGCGTCTCACCAGCGCAGTTCGGCGACCAGAACGGCTCGTACTGGCGCACCGCGGCGAGCACCGTCAACGCCTCGGACAACGTCAACCGCACCGTGATGCTCTCCGCCGCATCAGTGGCCATGGCTCAGGATAAGGGCGGCCGGGCGACCCTGACCGAATGTCCACGCATCACATCCAGGCACCCGTCACTCGAGCCAGCCACCGGGGCGCCCATGGCGGCCCTTCTGGGCGCCTCCGCGAAAAGCGTTGCCGTCAGCGGTTTAGCGCTTCCGATCGAAGTACCTGAAGAGCCCGATTCCGGCGAGGACAACGAGGACCACATCGATCACCCACCACAGCGGCGAATCGAAACCGCTACCACCGCCGCCAATGCGAGCACGTCCATGCGCAACATCTCGTGGAACGCCTTGAGTGCCAGGTCGTCGCTGACGGCCCCGCTAGCGCCGACATCCCGTGCGCATGATCCTTGCGTTGACGCACGATGGCCGCAGGTCGGCATCACCCGACCGCGTGACAAGAGGCGGACTCCGACCCGCTCTGGGAGGGAGGGTCTGATGGCGTTCGACGGCAAGGGACCGGCGGTCCAGTGGTTTCCCAGATTCCTGCGCCCGTGGGTGAACCGATACTTCGAAAAGAGAGGTTGGCCGAAGCCTTACGACGAAAACCTCAACAAGATCCCCCGCCGCGACCGGTAGACCTCCGGACGAGGTCGCCCTGAACCCGCCCTCCGGGCGACGCGGCCGGTCGCCCATAGCGGCCCCTCAAGGTCGCTCAGGATGAGGTTGTTTGACGCCTCAGCACGGCGAGAACGGCGATGTCGCACGGTTTGACCGCTCAAAGCGTGCAAGAGCGCCGATGTCGCCGAGAAATCGCTCAGAATCCGCCTTGTGGGCGAAGAATGGTGGCCGTTCAGACAGCCGGCCGCCGCGGCGCTTCGCGTGACGGCAGCGGATGCCACCGATGTATCTGCAGGCCCTACGTTTGCCACCGCACTGCCCGATCTCCCCGCTTCTGACCTGCGGGTTCAGCTTGCCTGTACGTCTACTGTGAGCTAGAATTCGAACAACTGTTCGGGTCGATGTCGGGAGGCGTGGGATGGGTGAGCTGGCGTCGGCGATCGACCTGCTGGCCGCCGACGACCTGCCCGGGCTGCCCGCCCCCGCGCTGCTGGACCGGCTGGCAGGGTTGTTGCGGGAGTCCAACCGCATCGCGGCGGAGATCGCC
>JAICHZ010000435.1 GCA_025924655.1 Pseudonocardiaceae bacterium
GCTACACGATCACAAAACAAGCCGCCTAACCCCACCCACCCGCACCACCCACAGTGGTCACCGCGCCCGTGGTCGGGTTTATTTTCGAAGCGAATCGCGAGATTTGAAGCCGACTGACCGCTATTCGGCTCCGAATGGCGATCTTGACGCTGCCGGCTGATACAGGGTGGTGCGTTGGGTGAGCGGGCGGCCGAGTGGGTCGACTATCGCGCGGAATCCGGCCTCATCGAGAGTCTGCCCGTGGCTGGCGCCGGCCGCCCGGCTGATGTTCTCGTCCATCAGCGTGCCACCCAGGTCGTCGACGCCGGCCTGCAGCAATTGGCGAACGCCACAGGCGCCGAGCTTGACCCAGGACGCCTGCACGTGGTCGATCAAGCCGTGCAAGGCGATCCGAGCTACCGCGTGCACCAGCAGAACCTCTCGCCAAGTCGGTCCTCGCCGGGCCGCGCGCTTGAGATACATCGGGGTAGCCATGTGCACGAAGGGCAGCCCGACGAACTCGGTGAAGCCGCCGGTCTGCGCCTGCAGTTTGCGGGCTCGCAGCAGGTGGCGAGCCCAGTGCACCGGTTGCTCGATGGCCCCGAACATCATTGTGACGTTGGAGCGAAGCCCCACTGAGTGCGCTACCCGGTGCGCCTCCAGCCACTGCGCAGTTGTGATCTTGTCCGGGCACAGCACCGCGCGGACCTCGTCGTCGAGGATCTCCGCGGCGGTACCGGGCAGCGACCGCAGGCCCGCGTCGCGCAACCTGGTCAGGTAGGCAGCGAGCGGCTCGCCCAGCCGCCGGGCGCCTTCGGTGACCTCCAGTGCGGTGAAGCCGTGGATATGGATTCCGGGGGCCGCCTCGTGGATGGTTCGACAGACCGTGACGTAGTAGTCACCGTCGAAGCTGGGATGGATGCCGCCCTGCAGGCAGACCTCGGTGGCACCGCAACGCTGTGCCTCCAGTACTCGCCGCACGATTTCCGGCAGCGTCAGCAGGTACGGCGCGCCGCGCAGGTTCAGCGACAGCTTGCCTTTGGAGAAACCGCAGAACCGGCACCGGAAGGTGCACACGTTGGTGTAGTTGATGTTGCGATTGACAACGTAGGTGACGGTGTCGCCGACGGCGGCCGCGCGCAGCTCGTCGGCCAGCCCGGCAACGGCACCGACCTCGGGGCCGCGGGCGCCGAACAACGTGACCAGCTCCTCGAGACCGGGACGATGACCGGCTCGGACTCCGTCAAGCACCGCACGGACAGCGCCGGTCGCACGTCCCAGCGCCGGCAGCAACACCGGCGGCGCAACGTCGGCGCCGGAGTACCAGGCGGTGGAGCGGCGCCCGGCCACCGTCACCTCCGCGCCGTCGCCCACGTCGGCTGCTCGGGACGCAAATTCCGGGACCACCGCGCCCGGATCGTCGCGCCCGAGGCCCTCGGCGTCAGAACGGTCCAGCACACCGAAACGGACCGCCTCATGCAGCCATCGGCGAGGCTGCAGGGCGAACTCTGGGTAGATGGTGAGGCGCGGGGCGAGCGTGTGGCCCGCTGCCTGAGTCACGCTGCGCAGCTCGTCGAGCGCAGGCCAGGGGCGCTCGGGATTGACGTGATCGGCGGTGATGGGTGAGATCCCACCCCAGTCGTCAATGCCAGCGGCAAGGACGCTCGCCGGGGCGTCGGTGAGATTGGGCGGGGCTTGCACGTGCACCTGCGGCGGCAGCAGCAGCCGAGCTAGCGCGATAGCCCGCAGGTGCTCCCGTGGTGGGCAGGGCAGAACATGACGCATCGCGGTGCCCGGCTTGGGCCGGAAGTTCTGCACGATCACTTCCTGGACGTGCCCGTACTGCCGGTGCGCCTGGGCGATCGCTTCCAGGGCCGCCACCCGGTCGGCCTCCGTCTCGCCGATGCCGACCAGGATCCCGGTGGTAAATGGGATCGCCAGCTCACCCGCGGCATGCAGGGTGGCTAAGCGCCGGTCCGGGTGCTTGTCCGGGGCGCCCCGGTGCGCGGCGAGGTCCGGCCGCAA
>JAICHZ010000436.1 GCA_025924655.1 Pseudonocardiaceae bacterium
CGGGAGGACGGCGCGACGTTCGGTTCGACGTGGCGGCAAGGTCTGTCCTACGCCATCATCGCCAGCCTGCCGCTGCTGGTGCTGCTCGCGATGAACTCCGTACCCACCGCGAACATCCTCGCCAACGGTGAGTTGCGGCACGCCGCGCTGATCGGCCCCCTCGCCGCTTGCCTGGGGGTGGTGGCGGTGGCTCAGCTGGTCGGCGGGGTGCACGACATCGGCCGTCAGGCGATGTTCGCCCGGCTGGACGACCGAGTTCCGCGCCGGGCGAGCGAAGTCGCGTTCGGGGTGATCCTGGTGGCCGCGGCAGCGTCGCTGCTGCTGCCCGCCGACGGATCCCGGCTGATCTGGTTGGTGGCGGCCATCCTGGCCGGCGAGCTCGCCGCCGCGGGGACGGTGTTGACCCGACTGCGCCGGTCGATCAAGCCTGAGCGCTTCTTAGAAACCCCCATGTTGGCTGCGGCGCTGGTGGCCACGCTCGCGTTGGTGCCGGTGGCCGCCGCCATGTGGTGGCTGGCACACATCACTGGTGGCGACCGGCTGGCTGGCGACCAGCTCGCCGACTTAGCACTTCTCTCCCTGGGTGGTGTTGTGGCACTCGGGGTATACGTCCTGGTGCTCCGTGTCGCGGTACGACGGATAGGTGGTGGGTCATGACCCGAACCCTCCCGCCCGACAGCCCGGTTCCTACCCGCGGGCAAAGCCCGCCAACGCCTGTCGTCAGCCGCCGGCTGGGGCTAGGGGCCGCCGGGTGCGCCGTGGCGGGCGGGATCCTCGCGGTGGCGGTCGGACCGCTGATCGCGCTGGCTGCCATCGGGGTGCTGATTCTGGTCGGTCTGTTCGCCGCGGCGGTCTACCGGCCGGTCTTCGCGACCTATGCCTACCTGGGCACGCTGCCCCTGATCGCCGGTATCGAGCGGGGGCACCTGATCCCGCTGGTGCGCCCCAACGAGGCGCTGCTGGTCGTGCTGATAGCTGGAGCGCTGGCCGGCGGTTATCTTCAATGGTGCCGGGGCGATCGAGTGCCATTGCAGCTCAACCAACTCGATATCCCGCTCGGTTTTTTCCTGTTGATGTCAACGGCGTGGCCGCTGCTGTCCATGATGCTGCGCGGGCACATACCACTGACCTCCGATCTGGCGGCGGTACTGCCGGTCTGCAAGCTCGTCGCCATCTACCTGTTGGTTCGCTTCAGTGTCAGTACTGAGGGCCAGCTGATGCGGTGCTTCCGGTTGATCATCTGGCCAGGAGCAGTGGTCGCGGTGATCGCGATCCTGCAGACCCTGCATTTCGGTCCGGTCGTGTCGATGCTGCAAACCGTCTGGACGCCCGACAGCAACGCCGCAGCACTCGCCGAGCGGGGCACTACCACGCTCGGCTCGCCACTGGCCACCGGCGACTACCTCGTTATCTGCCTGACCTTGGTGATCTGTTGCGGGATGAAGGGGCTGTTGGACCGCCGGGAGCGGATGGCATTAGGGGTGCTGCTCGGCGCGGGTGTCCTGGCCACCGGCCAGTTCTCCACTTGGATCTCCGCGGTGGTGGCGGGCGGGATAATCCTGTGGCGCTTCAGCATCGTGCGCCGCAACTCGATCCGGTTCCTGTGGCTGGTCCCGGTCGCGCTCGCGGTCGGTGCGCCGGCGTTGGTCGGCCGGTTGCAGGGCTTCGGCGAGTTCGGCGTGCCACGCAGCTGGATCGGTCGCTGGAGCAACCTGTCCACCTTTTACCTACCGCGGTTCCACTTCATCAACGTCCTGCTGGGGGTGTCGCCCAACTCGGTGCTGCCGGCGCCGGAGAGGTGGCGCGATGTCATCTACCTGGAGAGCGGTTATCTGGATTTGCTGTGGATCGGCGGGATCCCGCTGCTGCTCGCGTTCGGCTGGCTGTCGGTGGTGGTGCTGCGCAGGACCGGCAAGCTCATCGCCCAGTCGGACGACCCGTCGGACGGTCAGCCCCGTGCGCTGTC
>JAICHZ010000437.1 GCA_025924655.1 Pseudonocardiaceae bacterium
AACTTGAGGGCACTGACTGCCACGTCTGGACAACCAGCGGACAACCCGAATTTCCGATTGGAGTACACAATGCACGCAGTATTCGTTGAGGTCGACATCGAAGGCGACGTCTCGGTGGAAGAAGCGCGGAAGCGTTTGCAGGAGGGCGCAGCGCCGATGGTACGGGAGGCTGGTGCCCGCGCCGGATACTGGCTCGCCCCGCAGGGCGGCCGCGGCGTCTCGGTAATCGTCTTCGATTCTCAAGACGAGGCGGAGAAGATGGCCGACCAGATGCACGTGGGGCAAGCCCCGCGCAACGCACCGCCGGGCGTCACCTTCCGCACCGTTGAGGTTCGAGAAGTCCTCGCCAGCCTGTAGCAGGTTTCCTACCCGGCGATCACCGTCGGGTTAATCGCGTCCCCGGTCGATCAGCCGGGACAGCACGATGACACTCTCGGTGTGGTCGACGTTCGGCTCATCGCGGACCTGCTCCATGGCCTGCTCCAAGTGCCTGATGTCGACGGCCAGCATGTGCAGCAAGGCGTCGGCCGCACCTGAGACGGTGCATGCACCGACCACCTCCGGCACCCGCTCCAAGCTGCGCCGCAGGTCCTGCGGGGAGACCGTGCCCTGGCAGTAGACCTCCACGTAGGCCTCGGTGGTCCAGCCCAGCGCCGACGGGTCGACCACGACGGTGAAACCCCGGATCGCGCCGCTGGCCCGCAGCCGATCCACCCGGCGCTTCGCTGCCGGCGCGGACAGGCCCACTTCGGCGCCGATCTCGGCGTAGGTGGCGCGGCCGTCGCGGAGCAGGCAGCCGATCACCCGGTGATCGATGGCGTCCACGGCAGTCACTCCTTCGACAGGGAAGAGATACGCAAGTATCCATCGTGAATCAGTAAATAACGCAATGAACAACGCTTCTACTCGCAATATACGCGTATTGTTTGCGTAACGGGGCACACCTAACGTTTGAGTGTGACCGTAGTACTGGAGTCCCCGGCACCCCGTGCCGTCTTCGGCCGGGGCGCTCGCCCGCGCCGGTATCTGATGTGTCCGCCCGAGTACTTCACCGTGGCCTACGCGATCAACCCGTGGATGGACGTCAGCCAGCCCATCGACACCACGCTGGCCTGGCAGCAGTGGGAGGCGCTGCGCCGGACCTATCTGGATCTGGGGCACACCGTGCAGATCATCGCGCCGGTACCCGGCCTGCCGGACATGGTCTTCGCCGCCAACGGTGGGCTGGTCATCGACGGTACCGCGCTCAGCGCCCGGTTCGCCCACCCCGAACGGGCCGCCGAAGGCCCGGCCTACTTGGCCTGGTTGCGCAGCGCCGGGCTGCGCTCGGCGACCGAAGCCGAGCATGTCAACGAGGGCGAGGGCGACTTCCTGGTCGTCGGCGGCTCGCGCGGAATCGTGCTGGCCGCCACCGGGTTCCGCACCGCGCCCGCGGCGCACGCCGAGGTTCAACAGCTGTTCGGCCGTCGGGTGGTGTCGCTGCGGCTGGTCGACCCGCGCTTCTATCACCTGGACACCGCGCTCGCGGTGCTCGACGAGCACACCGTGGCCTACTACCCGCAGGCTTTCAGCCCGGGCAGCCGCGCGGTACTGCGCAGGCTGTTCCCGGACGCACTGCTGGCCGGCGCGCGCGACGCTGCCGTGCTGGGACTCAACGCGGTCTCCGACGGCCGGCATGTGGTGCTCGCCGAGCAGGCCACGGGGTTGGCGGCGCAGCTGCGCGAGCGCGGCTACCAGCCGATCGGCGTCGATCTGTCCGAGCTGCTCAAGGCCGGCGGCGGAGCGAAGTGCTGCACCTTGGAGATCCGGGAATGAGCCCGCTCACCGGCGCCACCGCCACCGCCGCCAGCTCAGCCGACCACCTCCGGCTGACCGACGAGCACACCGCGCACAACTACGACCCGCTACCGGTGGTGATCGCCGTCGCCGAGGGCGCCTGGGTCACCGACGTCGCCGGC
>JAICHZ010000438.1 GCA_025924655.1 Pseudonocardiaceae bacterium
CCTGGCTGGCCACTGACGACGCAGCCTGGGTGACCGGGCAAACCATCAACACCGAAGGCGGCTTTCGACGGTGGGACTGACCCCGCTGAGTGCTGCGGCCGCGCTGGCCACAGGTCGATCGGATCATTACCGTTCGGGTTAACGATCTCGGCGCGGAGGTGGCAGTGATGGCTGTCGGTTTCCTGGCTCGGTCTCGCATCGTCGCACCCGCTGGCTGGAGTCGCTGGCTGGTCCCCCCGGCGGCGCTATCGGTGCATCTGGCGATCGGCCAAGCGTACTCGTGGAGCGTGTTCAAGCCAGCTCTAGAGAAGTCCCTGGGGATCAATGGGACGCTCTCGGCGATTCCGTTCGAGCTGGGCATCGTCATGCTCGGAGTGTCCGCGGCACTGTTCGGCACCCGAGTCGAGCGCAATGGGCCGCGGTGGGCGATGTTCGTCGCGACGTGCTGCTTTTCCTCTGGCTTCCTCGTCTCGGCGCTCGGGGTGGTCACCCGGCAGTACTGGCTGGTGATCCTCGGCTACGGCGTGATCGGTGGCATCGGGCTGGGCATCGGCTACATCTCCCCGGTCTCCACTCTGATCAAGTGGTTCCCCGACCGCCCCGGAATGGCCACTGGAATCGCCATCATGGGTTTCGGCGGCGGCGCGCTCATCGCCTCGCCGTGGTCCACGCAGATGCTCAACGCTTTCGGGGTGACCTCCGCGGCGGCGGGCCAGGGCACCACCGGGATCGCCAAGGCCTTCCTCATCCACGGACTGGTCTACGCGGTGTTCATGTCGATGGGATGGCTGCTCGTGCGGGTGCCGACGGAAGGCTGGAAACCGGCCGGGTGGGACCCCTCAACCGTTGCGTCCAGGGCGTTGGTCACCACTGCGAACGTCTCGGCCCGCAATGCGATCCGCACCCCGCAGTTCTGGTTCCTGTGGGTGGTGCTGTGTTTGAACGTCACCGCCGGGATCGGCATCCTGGAGAAAGCTGCACCGATCTACCAGGACTTCTTCCCGGCCGCAGCCTCCAAGGCGGCGCTCGCGTCGGCCGCGGCCGGCTTTGTCGCCATCCTCTCGCTGGCTAACATGGCCGGTCGATTTGTCTGGTCGGCGACATCGGATCGCATCGGTCGCAAGAACATCTACCGCTGCTACCTAGGGTTCGGGGCGCTGCTCTACCTGGCGATAGTGCTGACCACCAACGCCAACAAGGTTGTTTTCCTCGTCTGCACGCTGCTCATCATCTCCTTCTACGGGGCCGGCTTCGCCACCGTCCCGGCCTACCTCCGGGATCTCTTCGGCACCTTCGAAGTCGGCGCCATCCATGGTCGGTTGCTCACCGCCTGGTCGACCGCGGGTGTGCTTGGGCCGCTCATCGTCAACGCGATCGCCGACGCCCAGACGCGGGCCGGGCATACCGGCCCCGCCAAGTACATCCTGTCGTTCTCGATCATGATCGTCCTGCTGGTGGTCGGGTTCGTGGCCAACGAGTTGATTCGACCGGTAAAATCGAAGTTCCACGAGCCCCCCGTGCTGAGGCAGGTCGCGGGCGTGGCGGACCGGGGTAGGTCGTGACCGAGGTCCGCGAACGCATACCGGTGGATGAGCCGGGTAACCGGGCACCGCTGATGGTCCTGGCCTGGATCTGGGTGCTTGCGCCGTTCAGCTACGGGGTCTACGAGCTCGTGGTGAAAATCCCTGCGCTGTTCGGGAGCTGAATAGTGGGACCACTTGTCAGCCGGGAAGGTGGATGCGCAGGGCCGCTCCAGGCTCGGACCGTTCGAGCAGCTCCACCCGCCCGCCGTGGGCCGTGGCGATCTCACTCACCAGCGCCAGACCGAGCCCGTACCGCCGCCTAGTCTGCGATGGCACAGGCCTGCCGGAGACGAACCGCTCAAACAGCCGTGGTGCCAGTTCGGAATCGATCCCCGGGCC
>JAICHZ010000439.1 GCA_025924655.1 Pseudonocardiaceae bacterium
AGCCGCATCGCTTCGGCCATCCGCGGTGGGTCCTCGGCTCGGGTGACGGCGCTGGCGAGCAACACCGCATCGCAACCCAGCTCCATCGCGAAGGCGGCCTCTGATGCGGTGCCGATCCCGGCGTCGAGCACCACCGGAACCCGGGCTTGCGCCACGATCATCTCGATGTTGTGCGGGTTGCGGATACCCAGCCCAGTGCCGATCGGTGAACCCAGCGGCATCACCGCCGCGCATCCCACATCGGCGAGTCTGCGGGCCAGCACCGGGTCGTCGTTGGTGTAGGGCAATACTGTGAAGCCATCGTCGACGAGCTGTTCGGCGGCGTCGAGCAGCTCGATCGGGTCGGGCAACAGGGTGCGGTCGTCGGCGATGACCTCGAGCTTGACCCAGGACGTCTGCAGGGCCTCCCGACCCAGCGCAGCGGTGAGCACCGCCTCAGCGGCGCTGCGGCAACCCGCGGTGTTGGGCAGCGGCTCGATCCCGTGCCGGGTCAAGATGTCAAGTACGCCGGCGACGCCGCCGGTGGTGTCGATCCGGCGGATCGCGACGGTGGTGAGCTCGGTCTGCGCGGCGAGCAACGCCTGCTCCAGGATGGCCAGATTGGCGGCCCCGCCGGTTCCCAGGATCAGTCGCGAGCCGAACTCCCGCCCGGCGATGACCAGCGGATCGTCTGCCATCTGCGTCAACCTCCCTGCACCGCGGTAACCACGTCGATCGATGCGCCATCTCGCAATGCCGTGCCAGCCCAGAACGCGCGGGGCACCACGGCGCCGTCCAGCGCCACCGCGACACCGCGAGGCGGCGTGCCGAGTCGCGAGAGCACATCGGCCAGCGCGCTGCCGTCGGGCAGTTCCCAGCACTGTCCATTCACAGTGACCGTCATGGCACCTCACTCAGCAGGCGTGCCGGCGTAGCCGGCTGCGCCTCCACTGGCACGGGCTCACCACGCAGCAGTGCGAGCACCGCGTCGGCGGTCAGCGGCGCCAGCAGGATCCCGTTGCGGTGGTGACCGGTGGCGGCGAGCACGCCGGGCTCCAGCTCGCCGATCACCGGAAGGTTGTCCGGGCTGCCGGGACGCAGCCCCGCTGCTACCTCCTCCAGGGTGTACTCCGCGATCGCCGGCAGCACCCGCTCGGCGTCGGTGAGCAGCTCGCGCACGCCACCGGCTGTGACGTCGGTGTCGAAGCCGGTCTCCCGCTGGGTGGCGCCGAGCACCAGCCCGCCGCGGTCGCGGGGCACCAGGTAACTGTGTCGTCCCCCGACGATCGCGCGAACGGTCCGCGACGGCGGTGCCAACGTGCCCGGCCGGGATCTCAGCCGCATTATCTCCCCTTTCACCGGACGGATCACTCGAGCCAGAGCGGGGTGCAGCGCGGCGCTGTGCGCACCCGCGGCCAACACGACCACGTCGGCTACCGGCAGGCGGGCACACCGTCGGCTGGAGAAGTGCACCCCGGCGCCATGGCAGGCCGCCAACAGGGCGTCGACCAGCGCGCGATTGTCCACCGAGAGGTCACCCGGCACCGACAGCGCCCGGCACACCTGCGGGCCCAGGGACGGCTCGGCCCGGCGCGCTTGCCGGCCGGAAAGCAGTTCCACCTGCCGTCCGATCCGGGACAGCTGCTCGGCAAGCCGGTCTAGGTCGGCGCGGTCGCCGGGATCCACCGCGACCACGAACGTGCCGCAGGTCCGTAGGCAGGGGTCGGCGCCGGCGGCGACGAGCTCACCGGCGAATGCCGGCCAGCGGCGCAGCGAGGCCGTTCCCAGTGCGAGTACCTCGGCCTCACCGGGCGCTGCCTCGGTGACCGGGGCGAGCATCCCGCCGGCGACGCGCGAGGCGCCCGATCCCGGCGCGGGGTCGTGCACGGTCACCTCGAACCCCGCGGATGCCGCGCGCCAGGCGCAA
>JAICHZ010000440.1 GCA_025924655.1 Pseudonocardiaceae bacterium
TACACTGCGGCCGTGTCCATGGTCGATGCGGTGCTCATCCGAGTCCCGCAGCCCTACCGCGATATCGCTGTTCAGCATCGCGAGCTGGTGAAGTTCGCGCTCGTCGGGGGCATCACCTACATCGTCGATATCACCGTCTTCACGCTGCTGAAGACGACGGTGCTGGAGCCCAAACCAGTCACCGCCAAGATCGTTGCGGTACTGGTGGCGACGATCTTGTCCTACGTGCTGAACCGGGAGTGGTCCTTCCGCACCCGGGGCGGCCGGGAACGGCGCCACGAGGCCTCGTTGTTCTTCTTGGTCTGCGGCATCGGGCTGGTGCTCAACGCGGCGCCACTGTGGATCTCGCGATACATGCTGGACCTGCGGGTCCCGGCGGTCAGCCTGCTCTCCCAGGAGGCCGCCGACTTCGCCAGCGCCAACGTGATCGGAACGTTGCTGGCGATGGTCTTCCGGTGGTGGGCCTTCCGCAGGTACGTCTTCCCCGACCAGAACGTACGCCGCCAGGTACAGGTCGGCTGAGTCTCAACGCACCGCGTCAACGCACCACACCGGCACCCGGACGGGCGGGCCCGGGCAGCTCTTCACCTCGCGGCACCCGCAGGTACACGGCGAATCTCGCCGGCCGCGCCGAACTGAGCTCGAGGCGTCCACCGTCGGCCTCGACCAACGCCCTGGCCAGCGCCAGACCGACGCCGGTCGAGGACGCACCCGAGATCCCCCGGTCGAAGACCCGTGCGGCCAGGTCCTCGGGCACCCCCTCGCCGCCGTCGGTGACCTCCACCACGACCATCCGATCTGGGCCCACCCCGGTCCACCGGGCGGACAGCGTCACCACCCCGGCGCCGTGCCGCAGGGCGTTGTCGATCAGCACTCCGAGCGCCTCGCGCAGCCGGCCAGGGGTGACCCGGGCGACTAGCGCGTCGGCTACCCGCAGCCGCAGCGGCCGCCGGTCGGCGTCGGCCTGCGGCTGCCAGTCGGCGACCACCTCCCCGAGAAGTGCGGCCAGCTCCACCGGTTCGGCGGTGGCGGCTCGGGCCTCCTCGGTGGCCCGCAACAGGTCATCGAGCACCGCACCGAGCCGCTCGGCTTGCTCCAGCGCCGCCTCGGCCTCCGCGGCGGTATCGGGGTCGGGGTGGGCGGCCAGCTCGTCGAGTCGGAGCAGCAGCGCGGTCAGCCGGCTGCGCAGCTGATGTGACACGTCGCCGACGAGGTCGCGTTCCCGGGCGATGAGCTCGGCCAGCGCCGCCGCCGAGGTGTCCAGCAGTTCCGCGACCCGATCGAGCTCCGGGATGCCGTGCCTGGCCGGCGCGGGGCGGAAATCTCCCATCCCCAGCCGGGTGGCCCGGTCGGCGACGTCCTCCAGCGGTCCTGCCAACCGCCGCGCGGTGACGGTAGCGATGGCTGCGCCGATCCCCACCGACAGCCCGACGAGAAGGGCGACCACCGCGACCGCTCGTAGCTGGTCGCCCCGCATCCCGCCGCCGGGTACCGCCAGCCGGACGGTGCCGCGCGGCCCCAGCGCCAGCGACTCCACCACCGCACCGGGACCAGGGTCGGCGCCAATCACCGAATGGCCGGTCTGCGGTGAGTCCACCACCAGCTGCCCGCCGGGGGGCAGCGCTCGGGCGATCGAGCCCAGATGTGCCCACGGATTCGGTGTCGCCGCCGAACTCTGATCGTCCAGCCGGACCACCACCTGCGCCAACCGGGCCAGCAGGTTGGCCCGCGTGGAGTGTTCCACCAGGCGCCAGGATGCGAACGCCAGCGGGCCGCCCAGCACCAGCCCGGTGATCGCCACGGCGATCAGCGTGGACTGCAGGATCCTCCACCTCACGACGGAACGCTACGCCCGTTACGGAACTTTTCTACA
>JAICHZ010000441.1 GCA_025924655.1 Pseudonocardiaceae bacterium
CGTTCTCGACCATCAGCGGCTCGGTCGCCGGAATAGTCGTGCGGCACGAGGCACCTCCTCCCGGATGGTTCTGGAGACCACTAACGGTACGGGACGGCGCGGTCGAACCGTGAGTTAACGGCCGACCAACTCCGGGCGCTGACACGCTACAGACGCCGGTTGGACCTGCTAGGCCGGCGCTGCGGGGTGGGCGCCACCGCGCCCTGCGCCAACCGGCGAGTGGTGAGCAGGAACGCTGTGTGCGCGACCATCCGGTGTTCCGGGCGGACCGCGAGCCCGACTACGTGCCAGGGCCGCAGCAGCGTCTCCCAGGACTGCGGCTCGGTGTAACAGCCGGCTTCTCGAAGTGCCTCGGCGCTGCGGGACAGCTGCGTGGTGGTGGCGACATAAATGGTGAGCACGCCACCGGGAATCAGCGCCGCGGACACCGCGGGCAGCGGCTCGCATGGGTGCAGCATGTCCAGCACGACCCGGTCCACTGGCTGATCGGCGGGGTGGGTAGCCACGTCGGCCACCCTGAGCTGCCAGTTCGGCACCACCGCGCCGAAGAACCGTTCGACGTTGCGCGCGGCATACTCGGCGTGGTCAGGGCGCGTCTCGTAGGAGATCACGCTGCCACGCTCCCCGACCGCCCGCAGCAGCGAGCAGGTCAACGCCCCCGAGCCGGCGCCGGCTTCGAGCACCCGCGCACCGGGGAAGATGTCGCCCCACATCAGGATCTGCGCGGCATCCTTGGGATAGATCACCTGCGCGCCGCGCGGCATGGACAGCACGTAGTCGCTCAGCAGCGGGCGCAACGCGAGGTAGCGCGTCCCCGCGGCGGAGGCCACGACGCTGCCCTCGGCAAGCCCGATCAGGTCATCGTGGGCGACCGCACCGCGGTGGGTGTGGAAGTGCGCGCCGGGCTCCAGCACCACGGTGTGCCGGCGTCCTTTGGGGTCGGTGAGCTGCACCCGGTCACCGGGTTGGAACGGTCCACTAGCTCGAGTCACAGAGGCTGATGGTGACAGATCGGTGTCCGTGCGGCCGCACTGCGCCATCGGAAATTCGTCGCTGTCGGGGGCTTCGCCTACCCTGCGTGCCATGACGGAGATCCTGGCCAGCGGTCCGCTTGCGATGAGCACCAGCGGTCCGGTCGCGCGCCGCCGTCCGGCGTTATCACCGTCGCGGGCGGCGGATTTCAAGCAGTGCCCGCTGCTGTACCGGTTCCGGGCGGTCGACCGGCTGCCCGAGACACCGAGCCTGTTGCAGGTCCGCGGCACCGTGGTGCACACCGTGCTGGAGCGGCTCTTCGCGCTGTCCCCCTACCAGCGAGACCCGGAGGCGGGGCGTGAGCTGGTCGATCCCGCCTGGCGTGACGTGCTGGCCGCCAGCCCGGAACTAGGCGAGCTGTTCGCCGGTCCCGGGGACCCAGAGCTCGGCGTGTGGCTCGATTCGGCGCGCGCGCTCGTCGAGGCCTACTTCGCGCTGGAGGATCCGCGGTTGGTCGTGCCGGAGGCTTGCGAGCTGCTCGTGGAGGCGGAGCTGGCTGCTGGCGATGGCGAGCCATTGCTGTTGCGGGGATACATCGACCGGCTCGACGTCGCTGCCACCGGTGAGATCCGGGTGGTGGATTACAAGTCCGGTGCCGCACCGCGGGAGCTCTTCGAGGCCAAGGCGCTGTTTCAGATGAAGTTCTACGCGCTGGTGCTGCTGCGGATCCGCGGGGTGGTGCCGCGCCAGCTGCGGCTGCTGTACCTGGCTGATCGGCAGGCGTTGAGCTACACCCCTGATGAGGCGGAGCTGGTCCGCTTCGAGCGCACCCTCGTCGCGATCTGGTCAGCGATCCGGCGGGCCGCC
>JAICHZ010000442.1 GCA_025924655.1 Pseudonocardiaceae bacterium
CCCAGGCCAGCGAAACAACTCTGCTGTGGAGTTCGGGAGGCGCAGAGCACTTTCTAGGTGGCGAGGTGGCGGTTGAAGAAATCGAAGACGCGCTTCCAGCCATCCACAGCGGCTTCGGGTCGGTAGTTCGGGCGATCCACCGCCATGAACGCGTGCCCGGCGCCGTCATAGGTGTGAAATTCGTGCGGCTTACCGAGCCGGTGCAGCTCCGCGCTAAGCGCAGCGGTCTCCCCCGGTGACGGATGGGAGTCCTCAGCACCGAACAAGCCCAGCAGCGGGCAGGACAGCTGCGGTGCCAACCCGATAATCGGCTTCATCGCGCTCGGCATGCCGGGGGGAGGGTCGTTGACGACGAACGCGCCGTAGCAGTCCACGGCGGCATCGATGGTCAGGCTGCAGGCCGCGAGGAAGGCTTGCCGACCGCCGGAACAGTGCCCGATCACACCGATCTTGCCGTTGGACCCCGGTAACGACCTGAGGTGGCTCACCGCCGCCGCGACGTCGCCGACCAGCCGCTCGTCCGGCACCCCGCCGGCTGCCCGGACGGCCGCCGAGGCGTCGGCGGGGCTCGCGCCGGGGGCTTCGCGGTAGTGCAGGTTGGGGCACAGCGCGGCGTAGCCGGCGGCCGCAAAGTTGCGGACCATCGCCCTGGTGGCCTCGTCGTAGCCGGGCATGTGGTGGATCACCGCAATGCCGCCATGCGGCGAGGAGCCCAGCGGGCGGCCAAGGTAGGCCTCGATCACATCTGCGCCGTGGCCGGTGATCCGGATTGTTTCGGCGGTCATGGCGTCGGACACAGCGACTTCCCTTCCCACATCACCACGCAAACCGCCGTCGTCGGGATGCGGCCCGAACCAGATCGGCAGGCGACGTCGCACCCTCGCTCATAGATGTTCAATATCAACCTGAGTGTACGAGTTTCTTAGATCGAGGAGATGACAGCGGTGCCCGAGCTTCTCGTGGTCGTAGACATGCAGAACGGGTTCCTCCGGGAGGGCAACCTGGCCAGCGACCGGTGCCTGGCAGTGCTCCCGGCGGTGCGCCGGGAGGTAGACGAGGCGCTCACTGCTGGCCGTCGGGTGCTGTTCACGGCCGATACTCACGAGATCGACGACGCGGAGTTCGCGGTGTTTCCCGAGCACTGCGTCCGTGGTACCCACGAGGCTGATCTGGTCGACGAGCTGCTCCCGCTGCTGGCCCGGGACGATGTTCTGCTGTTGCGCAAGCGGCGGTACTCGGCGCTGTTCGAGACCGAGATGGAGGGTCACCTGCACCGTTTCGGTATCGACTCAGTGCGGATCTGTGGGGTATGCACCGATATCTGCGTGCTGCACACCACGGCGGACCTGCGCAACCGGGACATTCCGGTGACGGTGGCTGTTCACGCCACCGGCACCTTTGACGGTCCGGGGCACGCGGCGGATGCGGTGCAGGAGTTCGCCGTCAGGCACCTACACCGAGTGCTCGGCGCAAGACTCGATTACGGCTAGGCCACTGCTCGGCTGGCCTGCGTGAACCCAGGACCTAGCTGCGTTAGGGTTGCAGCCCCAACAGCGATCGGGAGCTCGGAGGGTGCGACGTGGAGGTAGGCCGCCAGCCAGCGGAGCTCTCGAAGGAGCAACGCGAGCAGCTTCATCGCGCCCACCAGCACTTGCGCAATACCTCGCACGCGTTGGAAGCGCTCACGGTGGTCGAGCCGGTCCGCGGCCGGTGGGTTGCCGCGCCCGCGCCTGCAGAGGCTCTCGAGGCGGCGCAGAATGATTTTTATAACGCCTGCCGCGAGTTCTGGCGCGTTCATCGGGAACTGCTGCG
>JAICHZ010000443.1 GCA_025924655.1 Pseudonocardiaceae bacterium
AACGACGTCGGCCGGGTGTGCCGCGCCGGCTCGGTGCACGTCACCGATTTCTTCCGGGTCGAGCGCTACAGCCACGTCATGCATCTGGTGTCCACCGTCACCGGCGAGCTGGCGCCGGGGTACACCGCATTCGACGCGGTGGCCGCCTGCTTCCCTGCTGGGACGCTGTCCGGCGCGCCCAAGCCGAGAGCGATGGAGCTCATCGAGGAACTCGAGCCCACCCGGCGCGGGGTGTATGGGGGCGTGGTCGGCTACCTGGACTTCGCCGGTGACGCCGATACCGCGATCGCCATCCGTACCGCGATGGTCCGCAACGGGGTGGCCTATGTGCAGGCCGGCGGGGGCATCGTGGCCGACTCCGACCCAGTGGCCGAGGACACCGAATGCCTGAACAAGGCGGGTGCGGTGCTGGCCGCCATCGCCGCCGCGGGCACCTTGCGGCTCGCGGCCGGAGAAACCACCGCTGAGCCCGCCGGTTCGCTGCGTGGCTGAGCGCGATCCCGCGCGCGGGGCGCTTTTCGGCGTCATCGTGGCGCTGATCGCGGCGTCGGTATTGCTCGGCGTCTCGGCGCTGCTCGGCTGGGCGCAGCTCGACGTCCGGGAGCCGCTGCGCGGGATCGTCGCGGTGCGAGCCGACGGTTCCGCGGTGCTGCCCGCGCTGAGCCCGCTGGCGTTGCTCGCGCTCGCCGCGGTGGCCGCCGTGCTGGCGACCGGCGGCTGGGCGCGATGGCTGCTCGGCGCGTTGCTGCTGGCCGCGGCGGTGGTGCCGATCGTCGCGGTGCTGCGGGTAATCGAAGGGCGATGGCTTACCGGCGCGGCGCTGGCCGCAGTGCAGCTGCCTGGCCGGTCGGTGCCGGTGGGAACGACCACGGTGCTGTTTGCGGGGCCCGCGCTGGCTGCTGGTGGTGCATTACTAGTTGCCGCGGCCGGTGTCGCGCTGGTGGTGCGGGGCCACCGGATGCCGCGGCTGGGTCGCCGTTACCAGTCGCCGACGGCACGCCACAACGAGCGGCTGCCGCCGGACGGCCGATTCTGGGAGCGGATGGACGCCGGTGAGGACCCGACGGAGTCGGGACACCCCCGGTGACGAGTCACAAGGCGGCCCGCAGCTAGCATCGAGACCCGGCTGCGCACGGGGCGGAAGGGGAAAGGCTTGAGTGTCCTGGAGGCGATCCTCGAAGGAGTCAGAACCGACCTCGCGGCCCGCGAAGCCGCCGTCGGGTTCACCGAGATCAAGCGGCGCGCCACTTTGGCGGCGGCTCCCCTGGATGCGCTGACGGCATTGCGTGGCCCTGGGATCGGTGTCATCGCGGAGGTGAAGCGGCGCAGCCCGTCCCGCGGTGCCCTGGCCGAGATCCCGGACCCGGCCGCACTCGCCGCGGACTACGCCGAAGCCGGTGCCCGCATGATCAGTGTGCTGACCGAGGGTCGGCGATTCGGCGGCTCGCTGGCCGACCTCGACGCGGTACGTGCTGCGGTGGACATCCCGGTGCTGCGCAAGGACTTCATCGTCAGCCCGTACCAGGTGCACGAGGCACGGGCGCACGGCGCGGACGTGGTGCTGCTGATCGTCGCCGCGCTGGAACAGAACGCGCTGGAGTCCCTGGTCGACCGGGTCGAGTCGCTGGGCATGGCCGCGCTGGTCGAGGTGCACACCGCTGAGGAAGCTGACCGCGCGCTGGAGGCCGGTGCGTCGCTGATCGGGGTCAACGCCCGCGACCTGCACACGTTGGACGTCAACCCCAACGTGTTCAGCAAGATCGCACCGGGGCTGCCGGGTGACGTGCTGCGGGTCGCCGAGTCCGGGGTGC
>JAICHZ010000444.1 GCA_025924655.1 Pseudonocardiaceae bacterium
CACGGGTGCGACGATCGGGAGGCGCATGCCCGGTGGGCCGAGCGGTACGACCGGCTGGACCGGGAGACCGACACGCTGCGCCAGCAGGTCGCCGCCACCACGCACTCACTGGCCCGCGCGTTCGACCGGATCCGCGCGCTGCTGGCCGAGCGTGGTTATCTTGACGGCGAGCAGCTCACCGAGCACGGCCGCCGGCTGGCCCGGTTGTGGTCGGAGACCGACCTGCTCACCGCGGAGTGCCTGCGGCACCGGATCTGGGATGGTCTGGAGCCCGCCGAGTTGGCCGCGGTGGTCTCGGTGCTGGTCTTCGAGGCCCGCGGGGATGCTGCCGCCCCCCGGGTCCCTCCCGGCCCGGTCAGCGATGCGCTGGTGGCTACCGTGCGGTTGTGGGCGGAGCTGGAGGCCGACGAGCGGCGGCACCGGTTGGAGCGCACCCGCGAACCCGATCTGGGTTTCGCCTGGCCGGTGTACCGGTGGGCGCGCGGGGAGTCACTGTCGGCAGTGTTGGTCGCTGCTGAGACCAACGGTGCTGAGTTGTCCGCGGGGGACTTCGTCCGGTGGTGCCGCCAGGTGGTTGACGTGCTCGACCAGGTGCGCGGTGTCGAGGGGCCGGGCTCCGCGGTCGGGGCCGCGGCGGCGGCTGCGGTAGGCGCGTTGCGCCGCGGCGTGGTCGCTCTGGGCACTGTGTGACCGCTCCCCAGGATTAGCGCGAAATCCGCTGGGGAATCCCCGTGTCGTGAAGACCGAACTGAGCCTTGACGTCGACGGGGCGCCCTACCACCTGGCGGTGGACACTCGGACGACGCTGCTGGATCTGCTGCGGGAGCGGCTGGGCAACATGAGCCCGAAGAAGGGCTGCGACCACGGTCAATGCGGTGCCTGCACGGTGCTGATCAATGGCCGCCGTGCGCTGGCCTGCCTGGCGCTGGCGGTGGCGCACGACGGCGTCGAGGTCGTCACCGCCGATGGCCTGGCCCACGACGGCGCATTGCACCCGGTGGCACAGGCATTTCTCGACCATGACGCGTTCCAATGTGGCTACTGCACCCCAGGACAGATCTGCTCGGCGGTTGGGATGTTGGACGAGTTCGCGCAGGGTTGGCCGAGCGCGGCCACCATCTACCCGGCGTCGGAGCCGGAGCTCGACCACGACGAGGTGGCCGAACGGATGAGCGGCAACCTGTGCCGCTGCGGGGCGTACGCGAATATCGTGCCGGCGGTGCAGGATGCGGCTGCGCAGGTGGCGCCGCGGTGAAGCCGTTCGCCTACCAAGCACCCGCCGACGCCGGCACTGCGGTGCGCAGCGTCGCCGCTGACCCGTCCGCGATGTTCCTCGGCGGCGGGACGAATCTCGTGGACCACCTCAAGCTCGGTGTCGCCACACCGCACCTCATCGTCGACGTCACCGCGGTGACCTCCGACGAGATCTCTGACGGCGGTGCAGGTGGGTTGCGCATCGGCGCGGCGGTACCCAACAGTGAGCTGGCCGCTGACCGTCGCGTCCGGGAGCGCTACCCGGTCCTGGCGCAGGCGCTGCTCGCCGGCGCGTCCGGGCAACTGCGCAACATGGCCACCACCGGCGGCAACCCGTTGCAACGCACCCGCTGCGTCTACTTCCAGGACGTCACGACGCGGTGTAACAAACGCAACCCCGGCTCCGGGTGCTCGGCGATCGGTGGCTACACCCGGTATCACGCGATCCTCGGCGCGTCCGAGCTGTGCATCGCCACCCACCCATCGGATCTGGCAGTGG
>JAICHZ010000445.1 GCA_025924655.1 Pseudonocardiaceae bacterium
CGCGCAGAAGCAGGGCCGGGACTTCAAGGATCTCACCAAAGATGTCAGCGTGGCGGTCCTGGACAACAGCGACGTCATCCAGGTCGAGGCGCACGGTGCCACCAAGCTGGCCGCGATGCAGACGCTGCAGGCCATCATGGATGGGTACATGACGCTCATTGGTCAGCCCACTGGGGTGTCCCGCAATCTCAGCACCCAGCTGGCGGACGCGCACACGAACACCACCCAGCTCCAGACGCAGGTGCAGCAACTCACCACCGGGGTGACGGCCGGAACCGCCACTCAGGCTTCCCTCAACGATGCCCGGGCCCAGCTCGTCGCCTCCCAGGAGTTGGAAAAGGCGATCCAGGGTCGGATCGATCAGATCAAGCTCACCGGCCAGGACGGCCCGGATGCTCAGCTGCTGACACCGCCGTACTCGATGCCCGACGCCGTGTTCCCGCAGCCGCTGATCGCGGCAGGCACCGGTGCACTGGTCGGTTTGATCGTGGCCGGTGGGGTCGTGGCGATGGGTGCCCGACGCCGGACCAGGCCGTGAGGGTCCGGTTGTGGCCCCCTCAACGGTGACAGCGATCGAGGGCCAAGCCCCTAGCACCACAGCTCGCAAGTCGGCCACCGTTGCAGGTTGGACGCTGGTCAGCAGGGCCACCGGGCTGCTGCGTGTGGTGGTGATCGGGGCGGTGCTGGGACCAACCTACTTCGCCAACGCCTTCCAGGCCGGCTACGTCGTCCCGAACCTGGTGTTCACCATGGTCGCCGGCCCAGTGCTGGCGATGGTGCTGGTGCCCGGGGTGGTCCGGGCCATCGGTGCCGGCGGCATTGCGCGGGGCCGGGAGGTACTCGGCGGGGCGGCCGGGTGGCTGTTCGGCGTTTCCGGCGCCGTGGTGGCGCTGCTGATGATCCTGTCTCCGGCGGTGGCCTGGACACTGACGTTCGGAATTCCGGATCACGCCGTGCGAGCTCAGGGTTTGTGGCTCACCACCGTGCTGGTTTTGCTCGTCGCACCTCAAGTTCTGCTGTACGTCGTGGCGTACCTAGGCATGGCCGCCCAGCAATCCCGTGGCCGCTTCGCGTTGGCTGCCGGCGCGCCCGCCGTGGAGAACGTCGTCTTGATCGCGACGGTCGTCCTGGCTGGCTGGTACTACGGAACCGGCCTCGACGTCGAGCATGTGCCGATCGATATGGTGCTTGCGCTAGGAGTGGGCAGCACTGTGGCGGTCGCGCTACATGCGGCGCTGCAGCTGTTCGGCACCGCTCGGGTGGGCTTACTGACGTGGCCGTCGATGGGTTGGCGGCACGACTCCGAGGCCCGCGCGGTCAGCCGCCGGCTGGTGCGTTCGGCCGGCGTGGCGGCGTGGCCATCCGCGGCGATGTACGTGCTGCTTGCCCTGGGCGGCTCGGTACCCGGTGGCGTGTTCGTCGTACAGCTTTCCTATTCCGTGTTCTATTCGCTGTCCTACGTCAGTGCCCGTGCCGTTTCCATGGCCGCGCTGCCTGGGCTGGCGCACGCCGCCCATCGGGAGGACGGCGCGACGTTCGGTTCGACGTGGCGGCAAGGTCTGTCCTACGCCATCATCGCCAGCCTGCCGCTGCTGGTGCTGCTCGCGATGAACTCCGTACCCACCGCGAACATCCTCGCCAACGGTGAGTTGCGGCAC
>JAICHZ010000446.1 GCA_025924655.1 Pseudonocardiaceae bacterium
CAGCAGATCAAGTTCTACCAGACCGGCAGTTTCGTGGTCGGCAACCGGCTGCTGGATCCCGAGCAGCGCTCGACACAGGCAGACACCGAGCGCACCAACTCGCTCAACTGCGGCCACCGGGCCTGCCAGGGCTGCGGTGAGGCGCTCGGCGCACGGTACGCGCTGGACGCCGCGATGTGCGCTACCAGCAACCAGCTGATCGCAGTCAACGCCACCGGCTGCCTGGAGGTGTTCTCCACCCCCTACCCGGAGACCTCGTGGCGGATTCCGTGGCTGCATTCGTTGTTCGGCAATGCCCCCTCAGTGGCCACCGGCGTCGCGGCGGCCCTGCGGGTCAAGGGTCGCACCGACGTTCGGGTCGTCGGGCAGGGCGGCGACGGCGGCACGGTGGACATCGGCTTCGCTTGCCTGTCGGGGATGTTCGAGCGCAACGACGACGTGCTGTTCATCTGCTATGACAATGAGGGGTATATGAACACCGGAGTGCAGCGCTCCGGCGCCACCCCGCCGGGCGCCCGTACCGCGACCACCCCGGCCGTCGGGCCGGCGCCGGGCAACGTATTCGGTCAGGGCAAAAACGCCCCGCTGATCGCGATGGCCCACGAGATTCCTTATGTGGCAACGGCGACGGTCGCCGAGCTGCGGGACCTCGAATACAAGGTGCGCCGGGCTATGGAGTTCCACGGCGCGCGTTACCTGCACGTCCTGGTGCCCTGCCCGCTCGGCTGGGGCAGCGCCTCGCACGACACCGTGCGCATCGCCCGGTTGGCCAAGGAAAGCGGGCTGTTCCCGGTGTTCGAGGCCGAGCACGGCGAGGTGGTCAGCGCCGCGAAGATCCGCAGGCAGGTCCCGGTCGAGGACTACCTGCGGCCGCAGGCCCGCTATGCGCACCTTTTCGGCGAGCATCCGCGCACTGACGTCATCGCCGACATCCAGGCAATCGCCGACCGCAACATCCGCAGGTTCGACCTGCTGGCTGCCGCGTCCGGCGCCACCACCGCAACAGACACGGCGGCATCCGGCACGGGAAAGGCAGACCAGTGATGGACGACAAGCCATTCGCGATCACGCTGGACGTGGGATCGAGTCTTGCGAACAAGACCGGGACGTGGCGCACCGAACGCCCGGTTTACCTCGACCTCCTACCGCCGTGCAACCACGCCTGCCCCGCCGGGGAGAACATCCAGCAGTGGCTGTATCACGCGGAGGAGGGTGGTTATGAGGCCGCGTGGCGCCAGATCATGTCCGACAACCCCCTGCCCGCCGTGATGGGCCGGGTCTGCTACCACCCCTGCGAAACGGCCTGCAACCGGGCCCAGCTCGACGAAGCGGTCGGCATCAACTCGGTGGAACGCTTCCTCGGCGACGAGGCGATCCGGCAAGGCTGGACGATCCCGGTCACGGCGCAACCATCCGGCTGGCGCGTCCTGGTGATCGGTGCGGGCCCGTCTGGTCTGTCCGCGGCCTACCACCTGAAGTTGCTCGGCCACGCGGTCACCATCCGCGACGCCGGGGCCTCGCCCGGCGGGATGATGCGTTACGGCATCCCTACCTACCGGCTGCCCCGCGACGTGCTC
>JAICHZ010000447.1 GCA_025924655.1 Pseudonocardiaceae bacterium
CGCCACCGCTCTCCAGGATTGACGCGAGGCTGCTGACCTGCGCGCCGGTGGATCCCCCTGGCAACGCTGCAGCCGGGGTACCGGCGCGTGGCACGTTCTGCGCGCCGCGGACGTCCGTCGGGCTGCCCGGCGGCTCCGCGCAGAACGCATCGCGGTTGGCCGGAATCGGCGTGGTGTCCGTCCCGGATCGTCTGATGGTGCCCTGGTAACCGCGCACGCAGGCGTACGGGTCGAACAAGTTCAGTGCCAGCCCGAGGTGGACGAAGCCGTCGTCGGGCACCACCGAGGAGTCGGTTCCGCCGGTGACCACCGGGTAGACCGACAGCAGGTGACGCAGCGCGGCCTGGCGGGGCAGCGCGACCCGGGACACCGTCAGCAGGTCGGCCAGCAGTTGACCGATCTTGGTGCCGCTTTCCCGTAGCAACCCGCTGGTCTGGTCGGCGAACTGGGGCGTGGTGGCGATCAGCCTGCGCAGGTCAGGATCGGAGGAGCGCAGTTGGGCAGCGAGCAGCGCGAGGTCCCGGCTGAACGAGATGATCGCGCTGGACTGCTCGTTCTGCGTCTGTAGCACCACCCGCCCGTCTCTGATCAGCGTCACCGTCTGCGGCAGAGCGGCGATGGCGTCTCGGGTGAACGCATCGGTGCTGTCCAGCAGGATCTGGAGATCGGCTCCGGTACCGGTCAACGCGGTGCCCAGTTCATGCACCACGGTGCGCAGAGAGTCCAGCGGCACTGACCGCAGGAAGGTGTCCAGATGGGCGATCAGGTCTCCGATCGGCACCGGCGTGCTGGTCCGGGATGCCGGAATCACCGACCCAGCGCGCAGCGTCGGACCGTCCCGGCGTACCGGCCGCAGATCGACGAACTGCTCGCCGATCACGGACAGGTCGCTCACCACGGCGTCGGAGTCGGCGGGGATGGGCGGGGCGTCCGGATCGATCTCCAGTTGAGCATCGACGCCCTGGGCGGTCAGCCGCAACGGCCCGACCCGCCCGACACTGACGCCGCGGTAGGTGACCTCCGCGCCGGTGAAGATCCCACCGGAGTCGGTGAGCTGCAAGGTCACCGGATAGGGACCGGCACCGAACAGTGCAGCCGCACCGAGGTAGCGGACGCTGACGTAACCCAACCCCAGCACGGTGACGATCACGAAGGCCAGCAGCTGCAGCCGCACTCTCGTGGTGATCACGCCGGTGCTCCTGGCAGCACAGGTCGCAGCAGCGGAGCAAGCAGCGCGCTCATGCCACCCGGATCAGCAGCCGGCCCACTGGAGGCGGACGGTGGTGGGGGCACCACACCCGACAGGCCCTCGAGCAACGGTCCGAGCGGCGGCCGGCCCGGGGCGAGCAGCTGCCCGAGCGGCGGGGGCACCCCCATCAGCGGCTGCCCGGAGGAGGACAGGTTGTCCAGCACCGTGCCGAGGTTCAGATCCGCCCTGACGTACAGGTTGGCGTAGTCGCCTTGGAAGGCCTCGCGGGCGGCGCCGTCGGTGAACGGGTAAGTGGCGATGAGCTGCAGCGCGTTGGGCAGATCCGCGCCCGCCGCGGCCAGCTGCACCAATGTGGGACGCAGC
>JAICHZ010000448.1 GCA_025924655.1 Pseudonocardiaceae bacterium
CCTTGCCACCGGCTTGCCACGGCTGCGGCCAACCGGTGGCAAGACGCGGCTGCATCGTTGTTCCATCGCCGGCGATAGGTCCGGCGCACCATTCGTAGGAGACGATCATGGCAACAGCGGAGCAGAAGACCTTCGCAGCACCGGACGAGAGCCGCACTTTCGAACGGGGACAACTCGACCTGCTCACCATCGGCGGCAGCGAGATCGGCCGTCTGACGCTGCATCCCGGTTGGCGATGGTCCGACCACATCAAGCCGATCGCCGGCACCGAGCTGTGCGAGGCACCGCACTTCCAGTACCACGTACAAGGCACCCTGCACATCGTCATGGCCGACGGCACCGAGCTCGACGCCAGGCCTGGCGACGTCACCGCCCTCCCGCAGGGTCACGACGCCTGGGTTGTCGGCGACGAGCCGGTTGTCGTCGTCGACTGGTGGGGCGCCTCGCACTACGCCAAGGAGTGATCGATGGCGGGTCTGGCCACAACCTGCCATGATCGCCTTTACATGAGTGATCGCAGTGCAATTTTGCACGGTTACCGCACACTATTGGCGATCTTGCGACGCGACCAACGCGATTACGCAACAGCATTTGTACTCCTGAGCGCGCCTGGTTCTCCGAATCCGTGATCACTGCGGGTGCCACTGAAGTGTCCGGTGGGATAGCTTCGACGGTTGTGAGCCAAGACCCCTCGGTGCGCGCAACGGATGCGTCCGACCAGATCACCGCCTATCTCGACTGGTACTTCGATCAGCATCCGGTGCATGCCGACGCGCTCGGCGCTACCGGGTACGGCCACCGGCTCGGCGACTTCAACGCCGCCGCCTTCGACAGCCGTGAGCGGGACACCGCTGGATGGCTGGCCCGGTTCGAAGCCGAGCCGGCCGGGATCGACCGGGACCTCGTCGTCTCGACGCTGCGGGGCAACGTGTTGATGGCCGGCTGGCCGGCCTGGCAGCGCGACCCGTCGGTGTATCTGGGCCCGGTGTTCGCCGGCTTGCTGTTGCCGTTCCTGCACCGGCTGCGCCCCGAACCGGAGCTGGTCGACGGGGCGTTGGCGCGGTTGGCGGAGGTTCCCGAGGTGCTCACATCGTGCCGAGCCAATCTGGACCCGGCACTGTCGGCTCCACGGCTGGTCCGTCGCGCTCTCGGGCAGGCCGCGGCCGGCCCGGCGTTTCTGTGCGATTCACTGCCCGCCGAGGTCAGCGACCCCGTACTGCGGGACCGTCTGCGGGACGCGGCTGTCCCGGCGGTACAGGCGTTTGAGGAGACCATCGAATTCCTCACCGACTTCGCCGAGCGCGCCACCGGTGACTGGCGGACTGGTGAAACGCTGTACTCAGCCCTCTTACAGCAACGCGAGCTGCTCGGCTACGGGGCCGGTGAGCTGCACCGCCGGGGCGTCGAAGCCTGGGACGCGCTTGACACACAGATGCGAGATCTGGCGCCTCGGGTGCCCGGCGGCAGCGCCGACTGGCGGGCCACCATGGAGGCCCTGCAGGACGACCACCCGCCCACACTGCAGGCGATGCGCGCGGAATATGAGGCTGAGACCGC
>JAICHZ010000449.1 GCA_025924655.1 Pseudonocardiaceae bacterium
GCGTCGCAGCATGGCGTGGCCGTCGCCGAGCACCTCGAAGCGGCATACCCGATCGCTGACCGCACGGGCCCGGACCGCAAACCGGTAGGACAGCCGCGGGTCGGTGACCCGATCATGATCGCCGTGTGCGATCAGCACCGACTGCCCAGCCACCTGGTGCACCGGCTCGTCCTCGCGGGTCCACGGTGCGAGCGCGCAGACCGCCACCACTGCCGGGTGGTCGGCGACTCGCAGCGCCGTTCGGGCACCCATCGAGTGACCGAGCAGGACCACCGGGACGTCCGGGTAGTGCTCACCAAGATGGTCGAGCGCCCACCTCGCATCCGCTAGAGGATGCATCTCGGGTTCGTTCCAGCCCCGGTATCGATACCGCAGCAGCTGAACCGAAAGACCCCGCCCACGGCCGCGCCGGTTCAGCGCCCCGGCGAACGGGATCATCCGCAGGTAGGGTCCTCGCCGGCCAGCCGTTTTGATGCTGGCGGCTTGGCCGCCGTGCAGAACCAAGACAATTGACTCAACCGAGTCGTCGCCCATCGGCCAGAGGTTGTCGATTGCGGCCGCGGCGGATGCCATCAGGACAGTCCCGCAGGCGGCGGCAGGCGATTCAGCGCGATAGCTGAGTATGCCGCACGGATGCACTCTCATCGATCTCACCGGCGTCCCGCGCCGCTCGGTGGCGAACTATGCTCGGCGACGCTGTTGCTTAATCGCGTTACCCGGGCCCTCAAGATCACCAATAGTGAGCGGTGACCGTGCAGGATCGCGCGGCCATCGCGCAGTTGCGGCGATCATGGCAGGTCGTTGGGCCGTCGGCGGGATCCACTAACGGAATCCTCTCAGAACACAACTGATTCCCACGGGCAACCCCGCGCTGACGAGCGCAACAGCGTCCAGGTCGTCCTTCCGCAGCGGTCAGTCGGCCACATCGGTTTTACGCACCAGGAGATGCCCATCTGGGAACCTATCGTGCAGCGTTGAGCATCGCAGCAACTGCGTCCGTTACGTGGTGCACGGCGGTGAGGTCGACATCGTGGTGAGTCACGGCCCGGACCAAATCGGGTCCCAGAGCGCCCATCCGTACGCCGTGCTCGGCCTCCAGCCGCGTGCAGAACCCTGGCGCGCCGGGCACGCCGAACACCACGATATTTGTCTCCACGGTGGCTGCGTCAAGCGTGATTCCAGGCATATCGGCGAGCGCCTCGGCGAGGATCCTGGCGTTGGCGTGATCGTCGGCGAGACGGTCCACGTGGTGGTCCAGAGCCCACAGACAGCCGGCCGCGACGATGCCGGCCTGGCGTAGCGCTCCGCCCGTCATCTGCTTGTAGCGCCACGCCTCCTCGATCAGCTCGGCCGAGCCGGCCAGCACGGCACCCACCGGCGCGCCCAGACCCTCGGTGAAGTCAATCCACGCGGTGTCGAACCCGCGCGCCCACTCCGCGGCCGGCGCTCCCGAGGCGACCACGGCGTTCATCAACCGAGCCCCGTCCAGGTGGGTGCGCAGCCCATGCCGCGCGGCGACCTCCAGCACCGCGCGTACCTGCCGGAGCGGCCACAC
>JAICHZ010000450.1 GCA_025924655.1 Pseudonocardiaceae bacterium
AAAGGTGCCATTGAGCCGGCGCCCAGCGGGAGCCCATAGCGGCCGCTTGGTCAAGCACTCGGTGCCCCTCCTTCGATAACGCGGAAAGCCGCTTGACTACCTACGAGCGGCACGTTGTAGGCCACTACTGGCTGAGTGAGGAGCTATGCTGGAATCTAGGTGACGCCGTGATCAGGCGGCGTTCTGCTCTGGCGTGTTGGCGACCTCGACGCCGTTTCGGAATGTGACGCCTGCAACGACTTTCGGCAACTGGTTCTCGCCCTTCAGTCGACGCCATGTCTTCGCCGCCGCCATGACCAGCTTGAACACCATCAGCCGGGCGGTGTCTTGGGACAGCGCGCCCTTGCTCCGGACGGTGCGGTGCCTGACGGTAGCAAACACGCTCTCGATCGGGTTCGATGTGCGTAGGTGATCCCAGTGCTCGGCGGGGAAGTCGTAGAAGGTTAGCAAGGCGTCGCGATCCTTCACCAGGCAGGTCACCGCCTTCTCGTATTTGGGCCCATATTTCTCGGCGAACACCGCGACCGCTGTCTCGGCTGTCGCACGGTCCGGCGCCGTCCAGATCTCCCGCAGGTCGACCTTGGCCGCCGGCTGGACGGACTTGGGCAGCTTGTCGAGCACGTTGGCGGTCTTGTGCACCGTGCAGCGCTGGTGCCGCGTCGCGGGACAGACCTCCTCGAGTGCCTTCCAGAAGCCGAGTGCGCCGTCGCCGGTGGCCATTTCAGGCGCGATGACCAGACCGCGAGCCTTGAGGTCGACCAGCAGCTCGCGCCAGCTCTGCGCGCTCTCCCGGATGCCCACCTGGAAGCCGACCAGTTCCTTTTTGCCCTCCGGTGTCGCGCCAATCAGCACCAACATGCAATCGGCCTGCGGCTCCATGCGCGCCTGCAGGTAAACACCGTCCGCCCAGATGTAGACATATCGCCGGGCCGATAGGTCGCGTCGCTGCCAGCGCGCGTAGTCGGCCTCCCACCCGCCGCGCAGCCGCGCGATCACCGACGGCGACAGGTTCGGAGCATCCTTGCCCAGCAGCGCCCCGAGCGCTTCCTGGAAATCACCCATCGAGACCCCGCGCAGGTAGAGGATCGGCAATAGCGCATCCAGGCTCCGCGTCCGCCGGGCCCACCGCGGCAGGATCGCCGAGGTGAAACGGATGCGCTCGCCGTTCTCCCCCGAGGCTCGATCGCGCAGCTTGACCCGCCGCACCTCGACCGGGCCAATCCCGGTCTGGATAACCCGCTCCGGGCCGTGGCCGTGCCGCACGATGCGTTCGCGTCCGTCCGCCAGGCGAGCATCCTGCATTGAGGTCAGGAAGGCCTCCGCTTCGGCTTCAACCGCCTGCGCCAACAGCCGACGGGCGCCATCCCGGAGAACTGCCGTCAAAGGGTCGTTGACAGCGTCGGGCTGACGGAGGGGAAGAACGGTGATATTGCTCGTCATGGGCGTATCGGCTCCTTCTGGAGTTCAGGCAGGCTCGTCACCCGCCTCGATACGCCGCCTCTCTCACGTGCCCATCACCCAATTTCGCGCATAGCTC
>JAICHZ010000451.1 GCA_025924655.1 Pseudonocardiaceae bacterium
GCCGAAGGCTGTGCGGCCCTGGGGATTCCGGTGACCGGCGGCAACGTCAGCTTCTACAACCAAACCGGGTCGACGGCGATCCTGCCCACCCCGGTGGTCGGGGTCCTCGGCGTCATCGATGACGTCGGCCGGCGCATCCCCACCGGTCTGGGCACCGAGCCGGGGGAAACCCTGATGCTGCTCGGCGATACGCGCGACGAGTTCGACGGCTCGGTGTGGGCGCAGGTGACCGCAGATCATCTCGGCGGGCTGCCTCCCGCGGTCGACCTGGGCCGCGAAAAGCTGCTGGCCGAGGTGTTGCGTTCCGCGTCGCGCGACGGCCTGGTGTCCGCGGCGCACGACCTGTCCGAGGGCGGCCTGGCGCAAGCCGTCGTCGAGGCCGCCATGGCCGGTGAAACCGGTTGTCGCATCGTGCTTCCCGAGGACGCCGATCCCTTCGTGACGTTGTTCTCCGAGTCGGCGGGCCGTGTGCTGGTGGCGGTGCCGCGCACCGAGGAGAGCCGGTTCCGCTCGATGTGCGAGGCGCGGGGACTGCCGGCGGTCCGCATCGGTGTCGTCGACCAGGCCTCCGACGCTGTGGAGGTCCAGGGGCTGTTCACGGTCTCGCTGGCCGAACTGCGTGAGACCTCCGAGGCGGTGCTGCCGCGGCTCTTCGGATGAAGCCGGCGACGAATACTGATGTCTGACAGGCGGTTCCGTCGGGCTGGCGCGCTTTCGTTGGCCGCCGCCCTGGTGGGCTGGAGCTTCGTCGGCCCGCGGCTGCCGGCCTCGTGGCGAGTGGTGTTGCAGGCCGCGGTGGGCGGTGCGCTGGTGTTGATGACGCGGGCGCCGCTGGGCCTGGGTCCGCCCCGGCTGTGGGCCGGGCTGCGGCTGGGGTCAGCGGCCGCGTTCTCGGCGGCGAGCGCCGTCGCCGCGACAACCCTGCTGGCGCCGGTGCGCCAATCGATGGCCGTCCGGGAACCGCCCGCGACCGTGCCGGACTGGCTGCTGGTGCGCATACCCCTGGGCACCGTCTGGTCCGAGGAGTCCGCCTTTCGCGCGGCGCTGGCCATCGTCGGCTCCGCGGCGTTCGGTAGACACGGTGGAAGGTTGTTGCAAGCCACCGCTTTCGGCCTCTCGCACATCCCCGATGCGCGTGCGACCGGTGAGCCCGTGGCGGCCACCGTGCTGGTCACCGGAATCGGCGGCTGGCTGTTTGGTTGGCTGGCCGACCGCTCCGGCAGCCTCGCCGCGCCCATGCTGGCGCACCTGGCCATCAACGAGGCCGGCGCCATCGCCTTGTTGGCTGCGAGGTCGCCGAACCCCTGAGGCCGTTAAGCAACGCGGGTCCGTGGTTTTGAGACCCTAGGGTATGGCGCCGCGCGAAAGGGCCGATCCGGCCAAGACCCGGGAAGCCGTGTTGGCCGTCGCGGAATGGTTGGGGGACGAATCCGCGCCGGCGCCGGGCCGCGGCGAATTGGCGACGGCAGTGCGGCTCACCGCCCGCACCCTGGCCGCGGTGGCGCCGGGACGAAGCGTGGAGCTGCGGATTCCGCC